>RFXM01000061.1 GCA_009921565.1 Methylocystaceae bacterium
TCACTTCCCTGACATCGCCTCTCGGCTCGTTGATTACGAAAGACGCGCCCAGTTTGAAGAAGAAGGCATACATTTTGACTCGAGTTATTATTTAACGCTTCTGTATCTACCACCCCCGGAAGAAGCCAAACGTACAGAAAATTATCTATTTGAAGGATTAGATCAGGACTCTGGTGTGACTAGCCAAGAGATCTTGGCAAGTTTCATAGATCATTGTGAGCGTCTTTTACAACTTCTTGATGGCTTCATGCGCGATTGTGCGTGGTTAAGCAGCACAGAGACGCTGACCTACCTTCACAGCACGATCTCAACAAAGCGGCACCGAGTGCGCGTTCCAGAAATACCCATCTATCTTGATGCGCTACTGATTGATCAGCCGTTGACAGGTGGTCTCGCGCCTATGCTTGGCGATCAGCATCTGCGGATTCTAACAATCACTGGATTTCCGACCATCACAACGCCGGGAATATTGGATGAATTGAATCAGCTTGCCTTTCCTTATCGATGGTCAACGCGCGCAATCATGCTCGATAAGCAGGATGCGACAAAACTTCTGACTAAAATTCGTCGACACTGGTTCGCCAAACGCAAATCAATTGCTGCGATCTTGAAAGAAGTGATGACCAATGAGTCCTCGGCGCTAATTGACGCCGATGCTCAAAATAAAGCGCTGGATGCGGATGCCGCGCTGCAAGAACTGGGCAGTGATAATATTAGCCAGGCCTATATGACAGCGACTGTCTGTGTCTGGGATGCAAATCCTAAAAAAGCAGATGAAAAATTACGTCTAGTCGAAAAGGTCATTCAAGGTCGCGACTTCACCTGTATGGTTGAAAGCGTCAATGCAGTAGACGCCTGGCTTGGATCTTTGCCAGGACATGCCTATGCCAATATACGGCAGCCGCCGCTCTCGACCATGAATATCGCCCATATGATTCCGCTTTCAGCGGTATGGGCCGGACCACTATACGACGAACATTTTAATCAACCGCCGCTGTTCTTTGCACGCACAGATGGCTCTACCCCTTTTCGATTTAGCCTGCATGTTGGAGATGTCGGACATACACTTGTTGTTGGCCCCACCGGCGCTGGCAAGTCCGTGCTTCTTGCTCTCATGGCGATGCAGTTTCGGCGTTATCGGGCCTCTCAAATCTTCGCCTTTGACTTTGGCGGCTCTATTCGCGCCGCCACGCTCGCCATGGATGGCGACTGGCGAGACTTGGGCGGGACGCTGACGGATAACGCAATCGAGACTGTCGCTCTGCAACCGCTCGCACAAATAGATGATCTCGGGGAGAAAAGCTGGGCAGCCGACTGGATTGCCAATATTCTTACGCGTGAAAAGATTGTTCTAAAACCAGAAGATCAGGAACAGATCTGGACTGCCCTATCTTCATTGGCGTCAGCGCCAATTCCTGAGCGCACGCTCACCGGCTTGTCAGTCCTGCTTCAATCAAAACCATTAAAGAACGCCCTTAAACCCTATTGCGTAAATGGCGCTTATGGACGCCTGCTGGATGCAGAAGCTGAGCGAGTTGGCGAAACAGATGTCCTCGCTTTTGAAACAGAAGGTCTCATCAAAAGCAAAGCAGCCCCTGCGGTTCTGTCCTATCTATTTCATCGAATTGAACAACGCCTGACATGGCGCCCAACGCTTATCATTATCGATGAGGGATGGTTAGCGCTTGATGATGAAGGCTTCGCCGGACAGCTCCGTGAGTGGCTAAAAACTCTGCGTAAGAAAAACGCCAGTGTGATATTCGCTACCCAGTCGCTTTCCGACATTGAAAATAGTCCAATCGCCTCAGCAATTATTGAGAGCTGCCCAACGCGTCTGTTTCTTGCAAATGAACGCGCAATTGAACCTCAAATATCGCGTCTTTATCGTCAGTTTGGTCTGAACGAACGACAGATTGAGATTATTGCTCGCGCAACCCCTAAGCGTGACTATTACTGCCAATCGCGACGAGGCAATCGTCTCTTTGACTTAGGCTTAGGCGAGATTGCTCTCGCCTTCATGGCTGCTTCTTCCAAAACCGATCAAGCTGCAATCGCGCAAATTTATGCTGAGCAAGGTCGTCTCGGCTTTATCTCTGCGTGGCTGAAACATCGCCGCTGCGACTGGGCTCTCGACATCCTACCCACTCTCAAAGATCAGGAGATCGATCTATGATACGCCCCCTTATATCTAGGCTCGTTTTCAGCACACTTGTGTTGAGCTCGAGCACAGCAAAAGCGCAGTGGGTCGTCTTTGACCCAAATAATTTTTCGCAAAATATTCTGACAGCAGCGCGCTCCCTCGAGCAAATCAATAATCAAGTGACTTCTCTCCAGCATGAGTCGCAAATGCTCACCAATGAGGCGCGTAATCTTACGAGCCTTCCTTATTCATCCTTGCAGCAGTTACAATCCTCCATCCAATCCACTCAGCAATTGATTGGACAGGCACAGAATATCGCCTACAGCGTTCAGCAAGTCGATAATGCGTTTCAGACAACCTATAGTCCGGCAGTTGCGAGCCAATCCGATCAAATGCTGATCGCTAATGCGAGACAACGCTGGCAGAATGCCGTTGGCGCACTGCAAGATGCAATGCGCGTCCAGGCTGGGGTTGTCGGCAACATCGACGTTAACGCGCAAGAAATGTCGGCGCTTGTCGATTCCAGTCAATCAGCTGTTGGCGCCCTACAGGCGACACAAGCAGGTAATCAAATCCTCGCTCTACAGTCGCGTCAGCTGTCAGATCTAACAGCGACCCTAGCGGCGCAGGGCCGGGCGCAAAGTCTGCAACTGGCGCAGCAGGCCGCAGCTCAAGATCAAGCAAAAGAACAAATGCGTCGCTTTATAACGCCGAGCGTTGGATATCAGGCAACATCTGTTCGGATGTTCCAATGATGAAGAAACAACACATCTTACAGATTAGCGCGCGCGTCGCCTTCGCAGGCCTCTTATTTATGGGATTTGCCGCTCTCGCCATTGAGCTCACGATCGAGCCAAATCAACAAAAACCCAAAAATATCGATGCACAGTCGATCGTCGAGGGACCACTAGAGGGAGAGCTACGCTGGTGTCGTCATCTTGGCGACGAGGCGCTGCACGATCAGGCTTGCCTCAAAGCCTGGGCGCAAAACCGAGAGCGTTTTCTAAAATACGCCCCACCTAAATCATCTCAAACCCATGAAGATCGATAAATTATGGGCGGAACTGGCGTCATTGACCGTTTCCTCTCGGTCTTTACTCAATATATTGACAGCGGCTTCGGTCTTTTGAATGGCGAAGCCGCCTTTCTTGCAAGCACACTGATTGTCATCGATGTCACTCTTGCCGCACTCTTCTGGGCATGGGGCGCAGATGAGGATATTCTGGCGCGTCTTGTTAAAAAGACGCTGTTTGCTGGCGTCTTCGCCTATCTCATTGGCAATTGGAATCATCTCGCCAAAATTGTTTTTGAAAGCTTCTCTGGTCTTGGCTTGAAAGCCTCTGGAGCCGGTTTCTCAGCTGCTGAATTTCTGCAACCCGGGCGGATCGCACAAGTTGGCGTGGATGCAGGACGTCCACTGCTCGACGCTGTCTCGAACCTGATGGGCTATGTTTCTTTTTTTGAGAACTTTGCACAAATCATCATTTTGCTTTTCGCTTGGGCAGTTGTGTGTCTGGCCTTTTTCATTCTGGCGATACAGCTTTTCGTCACGCTCATTGAATTCAAACTGACGACACTGGCTGGATTTATTCTTATTCCTTTTGGTCTCTTCGGTAAAACAGCTTTCGCCGCCGAACGTGTGCTAGGCAATGTCTTCTCATCAGGGGTTAAGGTTCTCGTTCTTGCCGTTGTCGTTGGGATTGGGTCAACTCTATTTTCCCAGTTCACGACAGGATTTGGCGCCGCTCAACCAACGGTTGATGATGCGCTGACAATTGTGCTGGCCTCTCTCTCGCTGCTCGGCCTTGGTATTTTCGGTCCCGCTATTGCAAATGGTATTGTCTCTGGCGGCCCACAGCTTGCCGCAGGTTCTGCCATCGGCGCCAATCTCGCTGCAGGCGGTATGATCGCAGCGGGCGCTGGCATGGCGTCAGTTGGCGGATCAGCGCTTTCAAACGCAGCCTCAAGCCTTGCGACTAAAGGCGCATATGGCGCCGGCGTAACATCAAGCGCATATCGCTCGGATGGCATGATGGGCGTTGCTGGCGCAGCGCTGGGTGCGATGAACAGTCCGTTACGTTCTGTTGCAGCAAATATTCAATCAAATTTTGCCTCTGGTCTCAGTATGAGCTCTGCCGCTTTGCAAAATAGTGGCGCGTCAACAAGTGACGGCGCTCCTGATTGGGCGCGACGCATGCGGCGCAATCAACTGATCACGAATGGGGCCTCTCAAACTATTCACGCCATCAAATCCGGCCATGATGGCGGAGGTGGGACTTCTATCGATCTCTCTGAAGGGAAATGATCATGTTCAATCGCGTCACTGTGCGCTACGCGCGTACTCCTGAACCTGAAACGCCATTCCAAAAAGCAGGACAGATCTGGGATGAACGAATAGGCTCCGCTCGCGTCCAGGCTAAAAACTGGCGGCTCATGGCCTTTGGATCGCTCATACTCTGTATGGGTCTCTCGGTAGGACTAATCTGGCAATCGACGCGCGGAACTGTCACGCCTTGGGTAGTCCAGATTGATAAGCTAGGGCAGGCGCAAGCTATCTCTCCTGCAATAGCAGATTATAAACCAACCGATCCGCAGATCGCCTATCATCTTGCGCGCTTCATTGAAGAAGTGCGGGGTATTCCAGCTGATCCCATCATTCTTCGCAACCAATGGTTGCGCGCCTATGATTTTGTAACAGACAAAGGCGCTGTAGCCTTAAACGATTATGCGCGAACTCATGATCCCTTCAGTAGTATTGGCAAGCAACAAATTGCTGTCGATGTCTCAAGCGTTATTCGCGCATCGCCAGATTCATTTCGGGTTGCTTGGACGCAGCGTCGTTATGAAAACGGCAATCTAGCCGCAACTGAGCGTTGGACGGCGATCCTTTCTATCCTTGTTCAAACTCCCCATGACGCCGATCGTCTGCGCAAGAATCCGCTTGGCGTTTACGTTAATGCGCTCAACTGGTCGAAGGAACTTACTCAATGATTAAAAATAATCCTTCAATCGATTTGGAAAGTTCGTATTTGCAGAAAACAGTATCCCTTACATTATTTGCTTCACTTACGCTCGCTGGATGTTCGACACCGGTCCCCCCACCTCAAATTTCTTATGATGATGTCGCTGTTCCAGCCGTCTTAGAAAAAGAGCCCAAAAAGGCGCTTAAAGTTGTGGCAATCCCAAAAGTTCTCCCGTTGCCTGGTCAGTTGAAACCTGCATCAGATAAAAAAATCTCAGAAGAAAAAGGAGAAGCTGCTGAACCAACACAGCGTGTCAATCAAGCAAATGCCGCCGCGCGCATAGAACCTGTAAAGGATGGCTTCATAAACGCTGTTCAAGTCTATCCTTATTCCTCAGGCGCACTCTATCAAGTCTATACGGCCCCAGGACAAATTACTGATGTGGCGCTGCAAGAGGGCGAACAACTTGTGGGCTCCGGGCCAGTTGCAGCCGGCGACACAGTACGTTGGATTATTGGCGATACAGAAAGTGGGGCAGGGGTTTCTAAAAAGATTCATATTCTGATCAAGCCGACGCGACCAGATCTAATCACCAATCTCGTGATCAATACGGATCGCCGCACCTATCTTCTTGAGCTGCGCTCAAAACTCTCGACATATATGGCTTCTGTTTCCTGGCTCTATGCGCAAGATGAATTAATCGCTCTTCGACAAGAAAATGCCGTGCGTGAAGCAGCCTTGCCAATCGATAAAGGCGTCGATGTTTCAAAACTGCAATTTCGTTATGAAATCTCTGGCGATAGCCCACCGTGGCGGCCACTCTCCGCCTTTGATGATGGCGCTAAGGTCTATATCGAAATGCCGCGAGGTCTTGCCCAAGGCGAGGCGCCGCCTCTTTTTGTGATTGGTCCGGAAGGAGAAGGGCAGCTCGTCAACTATCGCGTCAACAAGAATTATTACATTGTCGATCGGCTCTTCTCTGCCGCTGAACTCAGATTAGGTGGGCGCACACAACAAATTGTGCGGATCTCACGTAATGAGGGAGGCTGGTTTTGGTGAACGATCCAAACAAGCCATCTGAAAACTTTATCTCAGATTTTGAAGGTCAAAGAACTGAGAGACTTTTTACACGAGCAGAATTGCCGAAAGTCGTGCAGCTTTCATCAAGAGTCCTGATTGGAGGCCTCTGTATTGTCTCTATGATGATTGCAGGCGCAATTTATTGGGGCATGCAGCGACGAAAGCCTATCGAGACGCAAGAGCAAGAGCTTTTAGGTGGAGAACAAAAAGTCAAAGCTGACGGGCTCAACTCTCTACCTAGAGACTATAGTGGCATCGCGCGTGAAGCGCCAAAGCTGGGTCCAGCGCTTCCAGGCGATCTGGGCCGCCCCATGCTGGCTGCGGGCATTCTACCGGGAGCAACGCTCGGGACAATGGCAGGAACTGATGCTGAAACACAGCGCGTAAACCAAGAGATCGAAGCTGCACGCATCAGCCGTCTATTTTCGACAGGTAATAGTCGTCAGCAATCCAGTTTTCCTATGGGTACAAGCACGACGTCTTCCGCTCAAATGAGCCCTCCAGCACAGGGAATGCCATTCGCAAATGACGAGACATTCGCTCAAAGCGGACAAGATCGAAAACTTGCTTTTGTAAATACATCAAGCGCCAATAAAATGGTGAGCAGCAATAGACTAAAGTCCGTGGCCTCT
>RFXM01000062.1 GCA_009921565.1 Methylocystaceae bacterium
GTGACTAATCAGCGACGACGATCCTGAGACAAATCATGGGTGAGGCTTCGCCTTTTTCTTTTTTTCATCCCATGTCTGAAGAATAATAAAAAATGCCGGAACAAGCACAACGGCTAGGCAAGTTGAGGAAATCATTCCAGTAAAAACGCTTACGCCGAGAGAGCGGCGCGCATTAGCTCCCGCGCCTGAGGCAATAACAAGTGGAACGACGCCTAATATAAAAGCGATGGAAGTCATTAAGATAGGACGAAAACGGATACGGGCCGCCTCAATGGCCGCCTCAATTATTGGTTTGCCGTGCAACATCCTCATTTCGCGTGCAACTTCAACAATCAATATTCCATTCTTCGCTGAAAGAGCGATCAATAACATTAGGCCAATTTGAACATAGAGATTATTATCAACTCCTAGCGTCGTTAAAGTCAGCGCAGGACCAACGAGTCCCAGGGGCACAACAGAAATAACAGCAAGCGGGAGGATCCAGCTTTCATATTGGCCTGCTAAAACCAGATAAACAAGCAAAACAGACATCGCAAAGGCATAGTAGAGAAGATTACCTGTAATCTTTTCTTGATAAGCCATCGTAGTCCACTCGAAGCCTACATCATTTGGTAAAGCTTTCTGAGCGATACTCTCCATTTCGCGGATTGCGTCTCCGGAACTAAAACCCTTCGCAGCGCCGCCAACAACAATCGCAGAAGGGTAAAGATTATAGAGAGTAATCAGGGCTGGCGCGCTAGAAGGCGCCAAATGGGCGAGAGTCTCGATGGGGACCATTTTGCCATCTTGGCTGCGAACATAAAGTTTGAGAAGATCTTCTGGTTGCAGACGATACTGTGAGTCCGCTTGCACATAGACCTGAAGTACCTGACCATATTTGTTAAACTGGTTTACATAACTCGAGCCGACATAGGATGTCAGCGTAGAGAGAACATCTCCAACGGAAACCTTCAAAGACTCGGCTTGGACGCGATCAATTGATAATTCAACATGTGGCGCATAGGGTTTGTAAGTTGTATTGACGCGCTGCAGGGATGGATTTCGCTTCGTTTCAGACATCAAAGCGTCGGTCGCGCGTCCTAACTTGGCGTAGTCAAAGCTGCCGCCAAGCAGATTGACCTGCATCTGGAATCCGCCAGCATTGCCGATACCCTGAATAGGCGGGGGCGGTAGTAATAATCCACGACCATCAGGTAATGTATTCATTTTCTTTTGCAGTCCACCCATTAAGCTGAGTAAATCCTCTCCTGTATGTTTCTGTCGATTAGCGAATTCGTCAAAAATAACAAAATTGACGCCAACATTAGAGCGGATAGCATTGTTCTCAACCACTGAAACGCCTGCAATCGTCAAAACATCTTTTACGCCAGGCGTATGAAGGGCGAGATCTGTTGCATGACTCAGCGCGTCGACCGTGCGGCTTAAGGTGGCGCCTTCCGGTAATTGAACAGCGGTGATGCCATAGCCTTGATCCTCAATAGGGATGAAAGCTGTAGGAAGGCGGCCTATGCCTAAAATGCCACCCAGCGAAACAATCAAGCCAGCGAGGACAACTTTCTGGGCGCGCGCAGCTGTCCATGTGACCAATTTAACATAATAGAACTCACAGTAATCATAAGCCTTATTGAAAGCTCTATAAAATGCATTGCGTTTTTCAAGAGGAACGGGTGTTTGAAGCCAAAGCGCACACTGTGTTGGTTTTAATGTTGCAGCGTTAATCGCGCTAATCAGTGCGGTGGTCGCAATAACCACGGCGAATTGCGCCAGCATTTTACCGGTTAGACCCGGTAGAAAAGCTGCTGGTAGGAAGACCGCCATCAAGACCAGGGTGATCCCGATGATTGGTCCAAAGAGCTCTCCCATTGCACGCACAGAGGCGTCATGAGGGGTTAGCCCCTCTTCGATATATTTACTTACTCCCTCAACAATGACGATAGCGTCATCGACAACAATACCAATAGCAAGAACAACGCCGAATAAAGTTGAAAGGTTTACTGAATAGCCTAAGGCATACATACCAACGAAGGTGCCGATAATCGTCACTGGAACGGTTGTCGCAGGAACAAGCGTGGCGCGGAAATTTTGCAAAAAAATTAGGATGACGACCAGAACAAGAAAGCCGGCCTCGTAAAGAGTTTGATATACCTCATTAATTGACTCTTTGATAAAACCTGTGGTGTCGAATGGAATACGGTGCTGCATATCCGCGGGAAAGCGTTTTGCAAGCTCCTCCATTTTCTTTTCGACCGCCTTGCCAACCTGTAATGAATTGGCCTCTGGCGTTTGGTATATGGCGACGCATCCAGCAGGTTTGTCATTGATCTTGCATTGTTGCGAATAGGTCTGAGAGCCCAGTTCGACGCGGGCGATATCTTTGATGCGAACCAGCCGCCCACCGTCGTTATTTTGCGCCTTAACGATGATTTCGGAAAACTGAGCCGGATCGTCAAAACGCGAGAGTATATCAACGGTATATTGAAAATTCTGATCTGCCGGCGCCGGCGGCATGCCGGCTTGGCCAGCTGCAACGAGTTGGCTTTGTTGGCTGATAGCTTTGATAACATCTTGTGGCACAAGGCCGAATGAATAGAGTTTTCTCGGATCCATCCAAACGCGCATGGCGTATTTGGAGGCGCCAAAGACTGTGACATTAGCTACGCCTGGCAAGCGCGCCAACTCATTGACGATATTGATTGTGGCGTAATTACTCAGGAAAGATGAATCATAGGTTGCGCCTGGCGATTCCAGCGTGATGACCTCGAGCATTGCTGTGGAGCGTTTCATCACTGTGACGCCTTGCGACTGCACAGGCGTTGGAAGTTGTGCAAGCGCATTCGAAACGCGGTTTTGCACACGAACTTGCGCTTGATCTGGATCGACGCCGATCTTGAATGTGACAATCAGCTGGTAAGTGCCATCTGCTGCAGCAGTAGATTGCATATAGAGCATGCCATCGACGCCATTGACCTGCAGCTCAATTGGCAGCGCGACTGTATCGACGATGGTTTGCGGGCTAGCGCCAGGATAGCGTGCGGTCACCATAACCGTTGGCGGAACAATATTTGGGTATTGAGAGATCGGCAGGCTAAATACAGCGACAATGCCCAAAACGACCATGACGATCGACAGGACATTAGCAAGAACAGGACGTTCGATAAAAAATTTCGATAACATTAGTCCCGGTCCTTACTCGTCTACAGCAACGAGTTTGGGGTTAACCCTTGAGCCAGGCGCCGCAAGCCAAAGATCGCCGACAACAACATGGTCATTAGAGCCAAGTCCAGAAATGATGACTCTTGAGCTGTCAACAAGATTGCCCAGATACACCGTGCGCTTTTCGACAATATTATCGGCATTCACTACGAGAACGTATCTGCCTGTCTGGTCTGTCAGGATTACGCGATCGGGGACGAGTAAGGCCCCAGGATTAGTTTTTCCCTTGGGAATGCGAATGCGTAGAAAAAAGCCAGGTAGAATGGCGCGGTCAGGATTTTCGAGAACGCCTCTTAAGAACAGCGTGCCGGTTTTTGTGTCAATTGCTGGCGCCACATATTGTAGATGGCCATGGAAGGGGAAAGCATTGTTGTCTATGATGCCGACGTCGATTGGTATGCTCATCAATGTCGCATAATTGATAGACCCAAGATTTTTACGGATTGCGAGCACTTCTTGTTCGCTTAGATTAGCCACAGCGTAAATCGGATTAATCTGTAAAATTTCCGCCAGCACTGAACGTTGTCCGGCGCCGCCAACCATTGCGCCTGGATAAAGATAGGTATTGCTCATTAGCCCATCAAAGGGTGCGCGGACTTCTGTGTAGCTCAAATTAAGTTTGGCGATTTCCTCTTGCGCCCGCAAGCCTGCAATATTGGCTTCAGCTTTTTTGGCTTCGAAAACCCATTTATCTACTCTGACCTGCGATGCAGCGCCCAGTTCTCGCAACGAGGCGTAGCGGTTGGCTTCTAAACGCGCCAAGTCAAGCGCGGCTTGTTCGGCAAGGATCTGCGCCTGAGTTTGCGCAAGTTGGGCCTTATATTGCTCCTGCTGGATAGTGAACAAAAGATCGCCCTTTTTGACAACCTGGCCATCCTTAAAATGAACCTGTTGTAGATACCCCTCAACTCTCGCGACGAGATCGACATGATTGGGTGACTGTGCATTGCCAGTTAACTCGACATATTCATCGACCTTTTGTTTTTTGGGCAAGGCGACCAATATCGTCGGTGCGTCTGACGTATCTGATTTTGCAGGATTTACGGAAGTTGCTTTTTTATCGTCTACCGCGCCCGCGATATGTAGTTTTTTGTCGATGCGAGCAGTCTGACGCAGATCGACGCCGGCGGCATTTGTGTTGAAGGGGATCAGCCAAAGCAAAGCGCTCATGAGCGCTTTAGACAATCGCAAAGCTTTCGTTGTTTTCATCAACGTCTATGCCCTTCAACAATACACTTTATCGATGCTCGCATGTTTGATCGTCCTGCTTCAGGCTCACCAATCTGGCCAGCGAATTAAAGGTCCAACGTTTTCTGGAGCAGGCAGCTCATCCGTGCTCTGCTCCGGACGAGAACCCTCTGGTCCCATAATGTCGCCCCAGTCTGTTCGCGCTCTCATTTCCTGCGCCACAGATTCTGGCACAAATGGTTTTCCTTCTCGGATTTGCCAGCCGCCGCCAAGCGAGCGATAAATCATCACAAGTCCTTTTGAGACATTGCCCGCTGCAGTCGCCTGGCTGGTTTCCGTGTTATAAACATATTGCTGCGCATTCAGCATGGTGGTGAAGTCTCGCGATCCCAGCTGATATTCAATTAATCCGATCTTGACTGCCTCTTGCGCTTCAACAACGCCTTTTTTCAAAAAGGCAGACTCGGTTTGCGATAATCGAAAAGTGTAAATGCCGTTTTCTACTTCCTGTTGCGCCTTCAAAACGGCGTTCTGATAATCAATGAGATATTGCTGAAGCTTTGCATCCTGTAGTCGGACATTATTGGTGATTTGACCATAATTCATCACATTCCACTTGAAGGAGGGGCCAGCTATAAAAGCGCGTCCGACTGGCGACACCACTTCACCCAGATGATGCCCATAAGTATCGCTGGCGACACCGCCAAAATTGCCGGTGATGCTAATAGCGGGTAAAAGTTCGGCCTTAGCGACGCCAATTTGTGCGCTCTGAGCCATGGCGCGTAATTCAGCAGCGCGGATATCTGGACGCCGCCGCAGTAGATCTGCTGGAAGACCTAGTGAAATTTTTCCATAAGGTTGTGGGATTTTCCCCGTTGAACGAGCAAGAAGAAAGCCTAGCGATTGAGGGGGCATGCCCAACAAGACACGAAGCGCATTTAAACCCGTATTGAGCTGGATCTGTAGTCGGGGGACTGACGCCTCCGTCGTCGCCAAAATGTTCTCGGCTTGGTGCACATCAAGCTGAGACTCTGCGCCGCCCTCATAGCGCGTTCGGGCGATTTGCGCGACGGATCGTTGACGTATGACATTCGCTTGCGCAATCGCGATCTGCTTTTCTAAAACGCGGATCCCGATATAGGTTGTCGCAACGTCACCTAGCAACGTGACCAGAACATCGTCATAGGATGCGATGGTCGAGAGATAGGCGGCGTCTCTAGATTCTACGCCACGCCTGAATTTACCCCAGATGTCAATTTCCCATGCCGCCTGAATGCTCAAAGCATCAAGCCAAAATGTATTAAGCGAATTTGATGCGCCGCCAGCTCCTAACGGTACGGCCTGACTCATGCGTTCATTATGGATAAAGCCCTGTCCTTGCTGCGTCTGTGGAAAGAGCTGGCCGATACTTATGCCTAATTCCGCTCGAGCTTGGAGCACGCGCGTTCCTGCGCTCATCAGAGTTAGATTTTGCTCGCAAGCAATTTCAATCAGTCTGTTAAGAACGGGATCGTGAAAAACATGCCACCAGGCGCGATGATCTATTGACTGCTTGGGTGATTTTTCACCCCAGTCAAGCCAGTTGCGAGCGACAGGCGCTTGTGGCGCTTGGTAATCCGGTCCGATCATGATGCATCCCGGCAACATGAGAGCGCTGGAGAGCGTGAGAGCAATTAAAAATCGAAAAGACCATGGCTGCGGACGAAAATTCATATCGAAAGGCGCGTCTTAGCTGTCGGAACGCACGCGTTGCATAGCCTTAAAGAGTTAGAGGCCAGGCGTGCAATGTGCGTGAGGTATGAAAAAAAATAGATCCAACGCATGTGCCAGCGGGCCGCCTTCGACAAAATCTTAATACAGTCTAAGATGATGATATCATTTGGGATATGCGGGAATTAAGAGTGAATCGAAGCCTCTGAATAATTATGCACAAGTAAGGCCTGCCACTAGCGGGTAGATTGCTCAAAAAGACCAATTTTGTTTGATAATTAGGCGCAAAACAAAAAAGCGTTGACAGTTACCCTTGTTGTTTGACGCTGAGCAGGGAATCATCGGCGGGAGGGATAAGTGAGGTTTTGAGTTTGTTTCTCAGCATATGATTTGAGCTTTAGTCAGATCCCTCATTTGAGTCATGGAGCGGTTTTTGATTTATCCATTCAGTTTTCTTAATTAATTTAATCAATCGCTTCGCTGGTAGTTGTTTAGAGTTTCAAGAAGATTAAACTGTGCGACGAGTCCTCTCGTCTCGAATTCTATGAG
>RFXM01000063.1 GCA_009921565.1 Methylocystaceae bacterium
AAAAAAATCATGTTGAGGCTGCCGTTAACACCCTTAAAAACACCTGCCGCAGGCGCGGCGCGTCGTAGAACTTTGCCAGCCATTCTCCTGGCGACAAGTCTCTCGATGATCGTAACGGCTTTTGCCTATCCTGCGAGCGATACGGCAGAATTGATTCCCACAAATGACAAGAGCGATCTTTCCTTGGCAAATTTCAAGGATTCTTATTCCCAAGCCAGAAAGAACCAAGGCGCACGTATTTCAACGACGGAACATACAAGACTTGCGTTACATTAACCGTTAATTTTTTGATGCTGATAATTCTAAGCTAATGGGAACATGATCTGAGGGCTTCTCGCCAGATCGAAAAGATTTAACAATTTCCACATGCGCTAATCGATCTGCAGCGCGGGGCGATAACAAAAAATGATCGATGCGCAAGCCATGGTTTTTTTGCCATGCGCCAGCTTGATAATCCCAAAATGTATAGCGTCCAGGCTCATCGGTTACACACCGCAATGCATCCGAATATCCAAGATTAATAAGTCTTTGAAAGGCTGCGCGCGAGCTAGGTAAAAACAAGGCGTCCTTTAACCAGGCAATCGGATCATAGACGTCTCGCGCATCCGGAATGATATTATAATCTCCCGCAAGAATCGTAACTTCTTCTTGTTGCAGCAGGTCTTTCGCATGGCGTTCCAGAGCCGCCATAAATGCTAATTTGTAAGGATATTTTGCCGAATCCACAGGATTGCCATTTGGCGCATAAATAGACGCCACCCTGATAATTCCACACTGATCATCAGCAATAACCGCTTCAACATATCGTGACTGGATATCTTCATTAAAACCAGGAAGACCGATTACGCTCTCTTGAATGGGCCTTCGCGATAATATCGCCACGCCATTAAATGTTTTTTGGCCTTGAACGAGGGCGTTATAGCCTGCATCTTCAATTTCACTGCGAGGAAAGCTCGACTCTTCACATTTCAATTCTTGCAAACAAACAATATCGGGAGATTTCTCTCGTAAAAAATTTAACAGAGGCGCCAGACGCTGACGAATTGAATTAACGTTCCAGGATACAATCAGCACAACAGTCTCTTTCTCTTTAATGCAAACATAATGCGCTCATTTCAAATTATTTATGCTTAAAACTCAATGTTAAAAAACGACCTATCGACACGCAACGCAGAAATATTATTTTTACCAAATATCTCCTCATAAAATCAGCATTCCTCTCTCGGGCTCTCTCAGGAAATCTTTATATTTAACGTCTTTTTTGGAAAAAATCCTTTAGTAGCTGCGCTGCTTCGCTTGCGCGAAGACCACTATAAACTTCTGGCGCATGATGACATGTGGCTTGTGTAAAGAAGCGCGGTCCATTTTCAACTGCGCCGCCCTTTGGATCCTCTGCAGAAAAATACAAGCGCCGAATGCGCGCGAAGGAAATGGCGCCTGCGCACATTGCGCATGGCTCCAGCGTAACGTAGAGATCGCAGTCAATTAAACGCGGCGATCCCAAGCGCAAACATGCCTTGCGAATAGCTAACACTTCCGCATGCGCGCTTGGATCTTGATCTCGCAAAGTTCGATTGCCCGCAACCGCGATCAGCGCTCCCTTCGAGACAATCGCCGCGCCAACAGGCACTTCTTGGGCGATAGCAGCCTCCCGGGCCGCCTCAAAAGCTGCAGCGAAAGGATCCATCTCGCCCATCAATCGCCTCTTAATTACGTTTCTCGCTTCAAAGCGTCGCTTACGCCTGCTATCAGAACCTATGGCCACCAAAAAACCAACTCGAGACGCCGCCCCCGGCCGCGCACGCCCGCCGCATCGTTCAACCACAAAAGCTGACCTTGCGCCTCAAGCGAAGCGGTCTTGGGATAAAAACATCGCAAAATCGACCGCCTCTTCTGACGGGCTGAAAAATACCAGTAAAAAGCCCTCATCTCGACCTCCGATAGATAAGAGGCAAAAATTACTCCAACAGAAAACGATTTCCTCCCCGGCGCCGCGCGAAGAAAAGATTTTTGCTGGAGAGCGAATTGCCAAGGTCATGGCTCGGGCTGGCGCGTGTTCCCGTCGAGACGCTGAAGATTGGATTGCCCAAGGCCGCGTTACCGTTAATGGGCGCGTATTAAAGAGTCCCGCTTTCAATGTCTCTGACAAGGACAAAATTGCAATTGATGGCGCGCCCATGCAGGCGCGCGAGCGCACAAGACTATTTTTATTTCATAAACCCGTAGGATTAATCACCAGCGCCTCAGATCCTGAAGGACGTCCAACCGTCTTTTCCTACCTCGAAACCAAACATCTTGAGCTACCGCGCGTTGTCAGCGTTGGACGGCTCGATATCAATACTGAAGGACTGCTCTTACTCACCAATGATGGCGGACTAGCGCGAACTTTAGAGCTCCCGGCTACGGGTTGGACGCGACGATATCGTGTGCGCGCGCATGGATCTATCGATCAAGCGCGACTGGATGTGTTGCGCAAAGGCGTGACCATCGACGGCGTTATCTTTGGACCAATTGAAGCGCAACTTGAAAGAGTTCAAGGCGCAAATGCATGGATCGCAGTTAGTTTGACAGAAGGAAAAAATCGGGAAATCAAACGGGTCATGCAGTATCTTGGGCTGGATGTAACGCGACTTATTCGAATTTCCTACGGACCTTTTCAACTTGCAGATCTTCCTGAAGGCGCGATTGAGGAAGTTCGACTAAAAGTATTACGCGACCAATTAGGCAAGCAACTTGCTGAACTTGCAGATGTCGATTTTTCATCGCCCGTGCGGGAACTTACCGCAACAGAAAAGCAACAGTTGCGGGAGCGTATAGAGAGCCGATCCCGCAAACATGTCTCTGTTCTGCGTCACCAACGTGAGGAATTACGCAAGAATGGGCCGCGAACGCGCGTCGAGAAAAGCGCTACTGCGGACCGAAAGGGGCGCGCGGTTACAGTTGAACGGATATCTTTGACCAAAACCGATAGAGACGACAATAAAGATAGTCGTAACGCGCGTCGTTTCGATGCCCTGCGCGGCAGTCGCTCTCGAGCAAGCGCGCAATCGAGCTCATCTTCCCTCAACGCATCAGGCATGAAAGATCAGAACCGCGGCGCTGATTTAACGAACAAACAAAGTCGCAATAAATATCTCAACAGTAAATTCGCCCCTGACGAACGTGCAGAAAAACGCCCCAATAAATATTCAAGGGATCAGGATTTTGACGATGCGGCGCGGGGAAGGAAACGATTAAATGATTTCCCTGACGATCGCGCTAAACGACAGGCGCGCTCGACCGCTGCCCCCTATTCTGCATCTCATAAAACTAAGAGATATGACGCTGCTTCAGATGACGGACGGGAGCGTAACAGAACGCGTCAGCAAAAAACACATCCGCATAGAAATGCTGAAGAGAACGCTTTACGACCCTTTGATCAGCGACGGGATCAATTCTCGCAATCTAAGGGCAAGCGCGATACCCGGGTAGCTCGCTCAAATAAACCGCCAACCACCGGGCCCCGGCGGCCGCGTGAGCGTTAAACAATGCGCATAGTCGGCGGCGCTTTGCGCGGACGCGGCCTTACAACGCCGCGCTCCCAAGCAATTCGACCAACAAGCGATCGTTTACGCGAATCTATTTTTGATATTTTGTTTCATGCTTTTGGCGATCCGATAACCAATGCAAATGTTATAGATCTTTTTGCCGGCACAGGAGCATTGGGACTCGAAGCCCTCTCGCGCGGGGCTAAAAGATGTTTATTCGTTGATGAGGGCGCTCAAGCGCGCGCTTTGTTGCGGGCGAATATTGACGCGCTCGCGCTGGGCGGCGTCACTCGCGTCTTTCGCCGTGACGCGACGCGACTTGGAGAGGCGCCAAAGGGTGAAATGTTTTCACTCGCTTTTCTTGATCCGCCTTACGGAAAAAACCTTGTCGAACCTTGTTTAAACGCCTTGAGTCAAGGCTTGTGGCTTACGGATCAGGCAATTTTGTTGGTTGAAGAATCAGCTGCTAGCAAAATTATTTTGCCACAAAATTTTACCCTTCTCGATCATCGACGCTATGGAGATACTCAAATTAATTTTCTGGTTTTTAAAAAATAAATTAAGCTTTGCCTTTTAATTCGTAAAGCGCCGCTAGCGCTTCCCGTGGCGTAAGTTGATCGGGATCAATTTGTAATAAAGCCTCCCTCAATTGATCTTTTATCATCGGCTCAGAGGCCAATTTTTTAAAAAGAGGTAAATCATCAATCAATGTTTCTACAGGCTTTGCGCGATCTGCAGCTTCTAGTTCGGAAAGAATATGATACGCGCGCGCAATAACGCTAGACGGCAGTCCGGCGATTTGCGCTACATGCACGCCATAAGAACGATCAGCCGCTCCAGAAATAACTTCATGGAGAAAAACAATATTTCCCTCATGCTCGCTCACGCGCATTGTAAGGTTCGTCAAACGATCGAGACGTTTCGATAATTGAGTCAATTCATGAAAGTGAGTCGCAAAAAGCGCTCGGGAACAATTTACTTCATGCAGGTGCTCTATTGTCGCCCACGCAATCGATAGTCCATCAAAAGTCGCGGTACCGCGCCCAATTTCATCAAGAATCACGAGAGAACGCGGAGTAGCGCAATTTAATATCGTTGCTGTCTCAACCATTTCGACCATAAAAGTTGACCGCCCGCGCGCAAGATCGTCCGAGGCAAATGAACCAGCCTGAGCCATGAGCGCGATGATCGCATTTTGACGCAGGAAGGTCGATTTGCCCGCCATATTTGGGCCGGTTACCACAGCAATGCGACCGGTCGATTTATCGGTTAAATCGCAGTCATTAGGCGCAAAAATCTTTCCCTGCTGTTTGAGCGAAGCCTCAACAACAGGATGTCGTCCGCCTGTAATTTCAAATCTTAAAGAATTGTCTATCTCAGGCCGCGACCATCCATAACGCTCCGCGCCTTCCGCTAGCGCCATAACAACATCAAGTCGCGCAAAAGATTGAGCTAAGGATTGATAGACGTTAGCTTGTGATAAAATTCGATTTGCGAGCCGATCAAATTCCTCTAATTCGCAAGTTAAGGCTCGATCCGCCGCTGAAGCTATTTTGCTTTGTAAGTCGACTAGGGCGCTTGTAGTAAATCGCATCGCATCCGCCATCGTCTGACGATGGGTGAAGATTTCTGAAAAAGGCTCTTGAAGTAATTTTTCTCCTTGAGCGGCAGGGGCTTCAATAAAAAAACCTAGAAAATTATTATGCTTAATTTTAATTTTTATATTTGTTTCGCTGGCATAGCGAGCTTGTAAGCTCGCGATAACCGTTCGACTTTCATCGCGTAGGCTCCGCGCTTCATCTAATAAAGCATTAGATCCATCACGAATAAAATCGCCTGATCTCTTATCAAGAGGCACATCTTCTTTGAGCGTTATAAGAATTTCTTGCGCTAGAGTGATATCCGCGAGGGTGAAAATATTTAAATCATGAATAATCTCATTTGGTAGACTAAGCTTTGACAGCCTTTCAGCAATTTCATTGGCTATCGTAAGCGCAACGCCTATGCTTTTAAGATCGCGGGGGCCGCCGCGATTAAGCGACAGTCGCGAGATGGCGCGGGCCAAATCGGGAAGGCGCTTAAGCCGATCTCGGCAGACATTACGAGAGACCGTATCATCCAGAAAGAAGCTGACAGCATCTAACCGAGCGATAATTTGTTCAGGATCTGTCAAAGGAGCCGCTAATCGCTCAGACATGAGTCTCGCCCCTGCAGAGGTAACACTCGTGTCAATTACTGAAAGAAGCGAGCCCTCTCGAGCGCCGCTCAGCGTGCGCGTGAGTTCAAGGTTAGCGCGAGTTGCTGCGTCGATTTCAAGCGACAGGCTTAAATTCTTCACCTTTGGCGGCTGTAGAACAGGTTTTTCGCCCTTCTGCGTTCGCTCGACATAAAACAGGGCTGTTGCAGCGGCAGTCAACACCTCAGAGCTCAGCGCGCCAAATCCTTCAAGCGTATTGACGCCAAAGTAATTTTGCATGCGTTGCGCAGCTTCTGGGCCGATATCTCGCGCCAAGGGCGTCACAGGAATTTTGAGAGCGGTGAGTTGATCAGCTATTTTTTGATCTCGACACAGCGCTTCATGTGCAACGATTTCACGCGGCTCTAGTCGCGCCAGAGCGGAAAGAAGCTCTTCCGTTTCGCAGTCTTGAACGAAGAATTCGCCAGTTGAAATATCGATGCTGGCTAATCCATACCGCCATCGCCCTTGCGCCGTGCGCAGACGAGCAAGAGCGACAAAGGCATTTGCGCGCGCGGGATCAAGCAAAGCTTCTTCAGTAATAGTGCCTGGCGTGACGAGCCGCACCACATCGCGCCGCACGACGGATTTTGCACCCCGTTTTTTAGCTTCAGAAGGGTCTTCAGTTTGCTCACAAACAGCAACGCGATACCCCAGAACAATCAATTTTTGTAAATAATCATTAGCCCGATCGACTGGCACGCCACACATCGGGATATCTGCGCCTAAATGCTTTCCGCGTTTTGTCAGCATAATGCCCAGAGCGCGGGCGGCGACCTGCGCATCATCAAAAAATAATTCATAAAAATCGCCCATGCGGTAAAAAAGTAAACAATCCTCATAGGCCGCTTTCAATTCCAAAAATTGAGCGATCATTG
>RFXM01000064.1 GCA_009921565.1 Methylocystaceae bacterium
TTCTTTACTGGTACGAGCCAGGCTGAAATTGATAAGGGTTTAGAAGCGCTGCGCGCTACAGGGCGCTACTCCACGATCTCCGCCAGCCGTCAGGGCAATCGCGTCATTATTCGCGTAACAGAGGGCGGCTCGATTAATCGCGTCGCTATTGAGGGGAATAGTAAAATCCCTTCCGATAAAATATTGCCTGAGCTGCGGACAAAAGCGCATACCGCCTTTAATCCTCAGACCGCCACGGCTGACGTCACCATGCTGACGGAAATCTACAAGCGCAATGGTCGCGCCGCCGCCAAGATCACCTACCGCACCGTTCAATTGCCTAATGGTAAAATCGACGTTGTCTTTACAGTAGAAGAGGGATCAAAAACGGGCATCAAAGAAATCAAATTTGTCGGCAATAATGTCTATTCGACGCGTCGACTCGTTGGCATGATGGAAACGACTGAAATGAATTTCATGTCGTTCTTCAAATCCTCCGACGTTTATGATCCTGATCGCATCGCTAGCGACTTAGAAATCATTCGCCGCTTTTATTTGAAAAATGGCTATGCTGATTTCCGCGTAACGAGTTCTGATGCGCAGTTTGATGCTCAGCAGGGCGGCTACATCGTTACGATTGTTATTGAAGAAGGACCGCAATATCGCGTCTCGAACGTGGATATTGAATCGCATGTGCCAGACATCGATAGTAATTCTTTGAAAGATGAATTGAGAATTTCCGCAGGCGACATTTACAACGGCGATGCGGTTGAAAAGACAGTTGAGTCGCTTACCAGAGCCGTTGCGAAAAAGGGTTATGCCTTTACGCAAGCGCGGCCAAGAGGCGAGCGCAATCAGGCAGCTCAGACTGTAGCGATCCGCTTCCTTCTTGATGAGGGGCCGCGCGTTTATATTGAGCGTATTGTTATTAAGGGCAATACGCGCACGCGTGATTATGTTATTCGTCGCGAGTTCGATCTCGGCGAGGGCGATGCTTATAATCGCGTTCTCGTTGATCGCGCTGAACGACGCTTGAATGGTTTGGGATATTTTAAAAAGGTGAAGGTCAGCAATGAGCCTGGCTCCTCGCCCGATCGGGTTATCTTGCTTGTTGAGGTTGAAGATCAACCAACAGGCAACTTCGGCGTGTCTGGCGGTTACTCAACCAACCAAGGTTTTATTGGCGAAGTCTCTGTTTCAGAAAGTAACTTCTTAGGTCGCGGTCAGGCTGTGCGTCTGTCGGTTCAGGGCGGTCAGGTCGCAAGCGGCGTCAATTTCAGCTTTACTGAGCCTTATTTCCTTGATCAGCGCATGGCGGCGGGATTCGATCTCTTTGCGCGTCATCAACGCGCTTATCAATATTCGATTTATTCATCGACATCTGAAGGCGGCACGCTGCGTCTTGGCATACCGATTACAGATCAGCTGACCTTCTCGCCGCATTACTCGTTGTATAATACAACAATTGCGATTCCTAACTCAGATAGTAAGCCTTATAACGATTGTACTGTGCCGTTGCTGAATGTAACGCCAGGCTTTTCGCCATTATATCCATTGCCAAATTATCCTTCTATTGCAGTCAACTGTAATTCAAATGGCGAAGCGCCCTTGGCGATTAAGGAATCTGTTGGCTCGATCATGACCTCGCTTGCAGGTTATTCATTGACCTATGACACAGTAGATAATTTCAGAAATCCGCATAATGGCTTCCATAATACGCTGTCTCAAGATTTTGCAGGTCTTGGCGGCTTCTCGCGCTATGTGCGCACCACGGGCGATATTCGTTATTTCCACGAAATTCCCTATCTAGATGACGTTGTTGCGATTGGTCATGGGCAGGCGGGTAATTTAACTCCCTTTGGCGGCTATCAGCCGCGTATTCAGGATAACTTTAACCTTGGACCTTCCTTGGTTCGCGGCTTCTCGCCGGGCGGTATTGGTCCGCGAGACAACAACTGGTTGGCTTGGAACAGCAATACCAATTACGGCAACTCACTGGGCGGCACCAATTATTGGGGCGCACAGGCTGAAGTCCAATTCCCAATATGGGGCTTGCCGAAAGACTTGGGCTTAAGAGGCGCAGTCTTTAACGACGTCGGCAGTCTTTGGGATTACAAGGGCCGTACGAATTACACCAATAATAATTGGGCGACGATTCCGGGCGTTACTTGTATTGCGCCCTATAGCCAACAGGCTGGCTATGGTCAGGGCACCTGTGTATTGCCGCAAAGTCAGAATATGATTGTGCGCGCGGCAGCGGGCGCATCCATTCTTTGGAATTCGCCAATGGGTCCGTTGCGTTTTGATTATGCAATTCCCTATCTGAAATCTAAAGTCGACGTGACGCAATACTTTAGGTTCTCGGGCGGCACCAATTTCTAGTAAAAGTTAAAAGCCGAGCGAGATAGGATGGCCGGCTTTTAGTCTCTCAAATTGCACGCCTCTTTTAAATAACAAGAGTTGTTTTGCGTTGACGTCCCGGAGGTCCAATGAGCCTCGAATTTAACCGCAAAATTGCTCGCGCCTTCACCATTGGCGAAATTGCTGAGATAGCGGAAGCTCAGGTTGCGCATATGGAACTGAGCGCGGCTGAAGCGCTCAAGTCTTTGATCATCAGCGTATCGTCAATAGAGTTGGCGCGCCCGGGCGACCTCACATTTCTTGGCTCGCGTCGCTATCATAGAAATTTATCTTCATCTCGCGCGAGCGCCTGTATTATCAGTCGCCAGCATTCAGATTTATTACCCAAGCATATGATTGGCTTGATCGTAAAAGATTCCTATGCAGCCATGACGCATGTCTTATCGCTGCTTTATCCTGACGCCAGAACGCCAAGCGCCCTATTTGAAAATTCAGGAGTATCGCCAAGCGCGATTATTCATTCGCTAGCGCGACTTGAGCCTGGCGTCACCATTGATCCTGGCGCAGTTATTGGTCCGCGCGCGCAAATTGGGACTGGCAGCGTTATTGGCGCACACGCTGTTATTGGCGCAGATGTCTGTATCGGTCGCCACTGTCATATTGGCGCTCACGTTACGGTGATGAGCGCATTAATCGGGGATCATGTTATCATTCATCCTGGCGCACGCTTAGGACAGGATGGTTATGGATATGCATTGAGTAGAAATGCTTTTGAAAAAACCCCGCAGCTCGGACGCGTTATTATTCAAGACAAGGTTGAAATAGGGGCGAATACAACGATCGATAGAGGGGCGCTGCGCGATACAATTATTGGCGAGGGAACCAAAATCGATAATCTGGTTCAAATTGGCCATAATGTCATTGTTGGTCGCAGTTGCGCGATTGTCGCGCAAACTGGCGTTGCGGGGTCGAGTGAGATTGGCGATTTTGTCATGATTGGCGGTCAGGCGGCCATCGGCGGTCATCTCACCATTGGGGATCGGGCGCAGATCGCCGCAAAGTCTGGCGTCATGAGAAGCGTTCCTGCCGACGCTCGGGTTGGTGGGGCGCCAGCGCGGCCGCTAAGAAAATTCATGCGTATTGAAGCGATGCTCGATAAATTAACGCATGCAGATAAGGTAAAAGCAAAAAACGAATAGTTATAATAAACATTATATTTGGGAGAAGACACAGGTGAGCGAGTCGTCGTCACAAGCGCTTGAGAGCGCAGATATAATCGAAATTATGCGCTATTTACCGCATCGCTATCCGTTTTTACTCATTGATCGCGTGATAGATATTAATGGCGATCAATCGGGCATTGGTATTAAAAATGTGACGTTTAACGAGCCGCAGTTCCAAGGGCATTTCCCCGAGCGGCCAGTAATGCCAGGCGTATTGCTGATTGAAGCGATGGCTCAAACAGCGGGCGTTCTTGCGATACGCGCGCAAGGCGTAACCGAGCGTCCGAAACTCGTTTATTTTATGACGATTGATAAAGCTAAATTTCGTAAACCGGTGCTACCTGGAGACCGGGTTGAGTTTCATATGACAAAAACCGCGCAAAAAAGAAACATTGGTTGGTATCATGGTCGGGCGCTCGTCGAGGGAACGCTCGTATGTGAGGCTGAAATCAGCGCGATGATGGGCGTTTAAAATTTGTTGTGTGTAAGATGACAATGATTCATCCAACAGCGATCATTGAGTCAGGCGCAAAACTACATGACGGCGTCAAGATCGGTCCATTTTGTCATATTGGACCTCAAGTAGAGATTGGCTCCAACAGTATTCTCCATGCGCATGTTGTCATCACTGGACGCGCATCGATCGGGGCTTCGGCGCAAATATTTCCTTTCGCCTGTGTGGGCAGCGCATCTCAAGATCAAAAAGCGGCTCTACAAGAGGGAGCCATTACCCTTGGCGATCAGTGTCTCATTCGAGAAAATGTTACGATAAATTCTGGCATAGACGCAGGCACGCGTATTGGACGTGGCTGTGTATTTCTTGCTGGCGCGCATGTGGCGCATGATTGTCGCCTTGGCGATAAGGTCTTGCTTGCTAATAACGTTTTGCTTGGCGGTCATGTAGACTTAGACGATCAAGTTGTTATCGGCGGCGGTGCAGCGATACATCAATATGTCCGTATTGGCGCATACGCTTTTATTGGCGGCTTAGCTGGCGTCGAAGGCGATGTAGCGCCCTATGCGCTTGCGGGCGGCAATCGAGCGCATATTTATGGCCTCAATCTAATAGGCCTTACGCGTCAGGGGTTTAATTCTGAGCGCATTGCGACATTAAAGGCTGTCTACCGACACTTATTTAATCATCAGTCTAGCCTGGTTTTTCGTGAGCGCCTTGAAGAAGCGCGACGATTATTTGGCAATCAATCTGACGTGAAGAGGCTTCTTGATTTTTTAGATGAAAATAACAAAAGACCTATATGCTCTCCGCGTCGTCAGAGATCAGTCGCTTGAATGATCAAGTAATTTTTCTGATTGCAGGCGAAGCCTCCGGGGATATATTGGGCGCAAGCTTAATTGAAAGTCTTAAGGCGCGTGGATATAAAAATTTTAAAGGCGTAGGCGGCATGCGCATGAGACATGCTGGGCTCGTGTCGCTATTTCCTATGCATGATATTTCCGTAATGGGTCTTTTGCCTGTCATCCAGAAATTACCAAAAATTCTTTTTCGTATTTCTCAAACTATTCATGCTATTGTCTCCTCAACTCCGTCATGTCTGATTATAATTGACTCGCCAGATTTTACGCATCGCGTTGCAAGACGCGTAAGAAAAATTGCGCCATCCATCCCAATTATTAATTATGTTAGTCCGACCGTCTGGGCTTGGCGTTCCGGCCGCGCAAAAAAAATGTGCGCCTATATAGATTGCGTTCTCGCTTTATTGCCATTTGAGCCAGAGGCCTATCGTCGCCTGTCAGGTCCGAGATGCGTTTATGTAGGACATCCATTGTTAGACCAAACATCGGTGGATAAAACTCAAAATTTAGAAAAAATAAAAAATGCTTTTATTATTATGCCGGGTTCTCGTGTGGCGGAAATTAAGAGGATGGCGCCCATTTATGGCGCTGTTGTTGATTTGATTAAATTGCATATTAAAGACTTGGATATTGTATTGCCTGTAGCACCAAATATGGAAAGACTCCTTCTTGAGGAGACACAAAAATGGACTGTCTCGCCCCGATTGATCTCGCAACAAGAAAAATTTGCCTATTTCGAAAAGGGTCGTCTGGCTTTAGTTACTTCGGGCCTTGCGACGCTTGAATTGGCGTTAAACCAAGTTCCAATGATTGTCGCCTATAAGGTTTCGTTTGTTGAATATTTTTTTAGATTTTTGATCAAGGTAAATTCAATTGTATTACCCAATCTCATTGTTGGAAAAAACTTTATCCCAGAATTTATTCAAGATAGAGCAACAGCAAAAAGACTGGCTCAAGCGATTAAAGAGCTGTTAGAGGATGAGCAGCAGCGTCGTCAGCAGATTTTAATGTTTGAGCGCGTTTATGAGGCGCTTTCCCTCTCTGGAGCCAAGCCAAGCGATCGGGCTGCTGAAGTTATCTTGGAATATCTTAAGTGAAGGCTTTACCTTGGGCGCTTTTTTCTATGTAGTGAACTACCTCTAGGGGCGCGTATTTTAAAGCAATATCCTCTTTTTTTGGGCTGAAGGATTCAATGTTTTCAAAATTCTCTAATAAAAATTACTTCATGCGTAAGACGCTTGAGTCTCTTCATATCGATGACGCGACAGGAGCGGGGGGCTTGAAAAAGGCCTTGGGATGGGCCTCGCTACTCTCGCTTGGCATCGGCGCCATTATTGGAGCGGGTATTTTCGTGCTGACGGGCACAGCTGCGGCGAAATATGCAGGTCCGGGGATTATGATTTCCTTTTTACTTTCAGGACTGGCGTGCACATTCGTCGCGCTGTGTTATGCTGAATTAGCCTCTCTCATCCCTGTCTCTGGAAGCACCTATACTTATACTTACGTCGCGCTTGGCGAGATCTTTGCCTGGTTTATTGGCTGGA
>RFXM01000065.1 GCA_009921565.1 Methylocystaceae bacterium
GTTCTTTTTAGAGGATGGCATACGCTGTACTCCGAGTGCGGCCCAGTCAAACGACAGGTCGCGAGAAACTTTTATCTTTCCCCGGCGCGCGATCTCATTTTTTCTGTCGTCGCGACTTGGCTCAAGCAACATGACTTTCAGCTCAGAAACCGGGACTGAGCGTCAATTCACCACTAATGCCGGGGGCGAGGCGCTGTTACGCTTTCACCGAAAGATAAGCTTTATAAAAGAAAGCTATAACACGTCAGAGGGCGAAAATCAAAGACGCTTTGCCTCTGGAGCGGCTACGGGACAGCCTTGTTTTTTGTCTAACCTATTGAATTTAAATTATCTTTGTAGCGTTAACGTTTTGGACACTCTTCTGGCAATGTCTTGAAAACCCAGCCGAGCTGAAAAGGGATTAATCGCCCTCGCCAGGCTCTGCGGAGAAATGATCGGGATATTTCCCAGGCTTGCCGTCCCATTCCTTAGCGTCTCCCGGGGCTTCGCGCTTCACTGTAATATTTGGCCAATTTTGAGCCATATCAGCGTTGAGCTTGAGCCATTGCTCAAGATTAGGCTCTGTATCGGGCTTAATCGCCTCAGCAGGGCATTCGGGTTCGCAGACGCCACAATCAATGCATTCATCTGGATGAATAACGAGCATGTTCTCGCCTTCATAGAAGCAATCCACCGGACAAACTTCCACGCAGTCCATATACTTACACTTGATACAATTTTCCGTGACAAGATAAGTCATAAGCGCAATTCTCCGGCGATTGCTGCGCTTGCTAGCGTTTTTGCCGCTCGCATGCAAGGCGTCGGGATAAAGACCCAGTCTTGGCGACGGTCCAACAGAAAATCCCTGCGGCAAGCTGCATAAAAATTAGTAGGCTTTGTTGAGGGATCCCAAAGTATTAATCGCAACTGGATGATTCATTTAAATAAACTGCATTGTTTGACGATAGTCGCATTAAGATCGCCTCAAATGCAGTTTCAGGCTCAAGCCAATTGAATTGCTGCAATTGATGTCGAGCAAAAGTAAACTGGCGTTTTGTGTAACGTCGAGTGTCCCCTTTTCCGCGCTCTATTGATTCTGCCAGGGAACTCTTGGCGTTGAGATAGGCGATCAGATGCGGCACGCCATGAGCGCGCATGCATGGTAAGCTTGGGTCTAGGCGGCGACCCTCTAAAGCTTTGACCTCATCCAGGGCTCCCTCAGCAATCATCTCGTCAAATCTGTGATCAATGCGCTTTCTCAACTGGTCTCGATCAGGGCTGAGAAAAAAAGCCGCGCAGCTCAAGCCCTCAAGCGCAGGCCTCGCTCGGGGACCCTGATAAGAAACAAGCGGCTTACCTGTTGCGATAAAAACTTCTAATGCGCGTAAAATGCGCTGGGGATCTGAGGGTTTGAGCTTTTCAGCAGTAAGCGGATCGAGACGCGTGAGTTCCTCATGAAGTTTTTTGGCGTCTTTGCCTACCGCTTGTCGGCGGATCTCATGACGGATCGCTTCAGGGACTTGAGGAATTTCTGATATCCCAAGAAGTGCTGATTTAAAATAAAGGCCCGTGCCGCCAACAAGAATCGGCGTTTTTGTCGTGTCTTTAAGCTTATGAAGAATGTCTGACAGATCGATGATCCATCGCCCAACGGAGTAATTTTCTGATGCGTCAACATGACCAAAAAGGGAATGGGGCGATGAATTTTCTTCCTCTAGCGTTGGTCGAGCTGTCAGAATACGAAGGTCGCGATAGACTTGCATCGCGTCCGCGTTAATGATTGCGCCATTGATTTCTTTTGCAAGCTGTAGCGCAAGCGCTGTTTTGCCTGAGGCAGTTGGGCCAGCAATGAGAATAGCGCGTTTGTGCATTTGTCTATTGCAGCGCAAATCGTCGAGATGTCAAAAGTGATGCCCTATGTCGCCACATTAATTGCCGCTCCCAAAGCGAGGTTGGCTGAAAATAATCTCAAAGAAGCTATTGAGGCGATGGGCTTGCAGCAAGTTGACGTTTCCTGGCTTGCAGAAAATAGCGCTGCCGATCTAACATTTACGCCGCAGGATCCAGAAAGCGCCTTAAAGAGATTAAGCGCATTCCTGCAAGATAAGCAGATTGATTTCATATTCCAGCCAAAAAAGACCCGCAAAAAAAAATTACTGATCGCCGATATGGATTCAACAATGATTGTTGAAGAATGTCTTGATGAATTAGCCAGATTTAAAGGATTAGAGCAGGAAATCTCTCATATTACCGCGAGCGCAATGTCAGGTGAGATAAGTTTTGAGGCGGCGTTAAAAGAGAGAGTTGCGCTGCTTGCTGGCGTAACGCAAGAAGAAATTAGACAGCTCATTGATCGATTAACGCTTATGCCCGGCGCGCGCGTCTTAGTTAGGACAATGCGTTTTCATGGAGCCTATACAGCTCTTATCTCTGGCGGCTTTGAACCCTTCATAGCGTCAATCGCAACAAGACTTGGGTTTGATGAAACGCGCGCAAATAGACTTCTTATGAAAGACAATCGCATCCTAGGCCAATTAGCCTATCCAGTTTTAGGGCGACATGAAAAACGTCGCGCGCTTGAAGAGATCCGTCACGCCCGTCAAATTCCACAAGAATTGACTCTGGCTGTGGGCGATGGCGCGAATGATCTTGATATGTTGCAAGGCGCTGGATTGGGCGTGGCGTATCATGCGAAGCCTATTGTCGCACTAGCTGCGCATGCGCGGATTGACCATGCAGATCTTACCGCGCTTCTTTTTGCGCAAGGCTATCGTCAAGATGAATTTCGCCAATAGGCTTTCTCCCAGTCTCTGGGAGAAAGCCTAAAACTATTTATTCAACGGGAAGGGCGATGAAATGCGCATCTCCTTGACCGTTAGCAACGGCAAGCAGCGCAGTTTTTTTGCCAGAGTCCTTTAGCCCCTTAATTTTCTTTATCGCCTCAGCAGGATCAGAAACAGGCTCTTGATTGACTTCAAGAAGGATTTCGCCAGGAGATAAGCGTTTTTCGGCTGCCTCTGAACGCGGATCCACAGCTGTGATTAAAACGCCAGTTTTCACGCTATCCTTGATCTGGAATCGGGCGCGGAGTTCGTCCGTTAAGCGCGATAATTCTAGTCCCAAAATATTTTGAGAGGCTGGATTTGCGGGCTCGATTTTGTCTCGCGCGCCCGCGTCATTTGCGGCGGTTTTTTCGCCATCTTCTAAGCGGCCAAGTTTAACAGTTTTAACTTGCTCCTTGCCACTGCGCACGATGACCAGCTCGACGTCCTTGCCAACTGGAGTAGCTGCAACAAGTTTTGGAAGATCGCGGGATTCCTTGATGGGCTTACCATCAAATTTTGTAATCACATCGCCGGCTTTGAGGCCAGCAGGTTTAGACGGGCCTTTGTCATCAACGCCAGCAACCAGCGCGCCGCGCGTTGCGCCAAGGCCAAGGGTTTCGGCTATGCCATCATCTACATTCTGGATGCGAACGCCTAACCAGCCGCGACGGGTTTCGCCAAATTGCTGAAGCTGATCAATTACGGGTTGGACAGTATTTGATGGCGTAGCAAAGCCAATTCCAACAGAACCGCCAGAGGGCGATAAAATCGCCGTGTTAATCCCTATGACTTCGCCTTCCAGATTAAACAGCGGGCCGCCAGAATTTCCCTTATTAATTGAGGCGTCTGTCTGGATATAATTATCATATGGTCCGCTATCGATATTGCGATTTCGCGCGGAAACAATGCCTGCAGTTACGGAGCCGCCTAATCCAAAAGGATTGCCGACCGCTAACACCCAATCGCCCACGCGAGATTTATCGCTATCGCCGAATTTAACGGATTTAAGCGGCTTTTCAGGTTTAACTCTGAGGACAGCTACGTCAACTTTTTGATCTTTACCGATCACTTCCGCTTTTAATTTTTGTCCATCATTAAAGATGACTTGAACCTCATTGGCGCCGTCAATGACGTGATTATTTGTGATAACGATGCCGGCTGGGTCGATAACAAATCCTGAACCGAGTGAACTGGATTTACGCTGATGGGGCATTTCTGGCATGCCTTGGCCGCCGCGACGGCGGAAGAACTCTTCCAATAAATCATCAAAAGGCGCGCCGGGCTGTCCCATTCCTGGCGGAATATTTTGACCGTCATGTTTGCCGTGTTTAGCGGTATTATCCGCCGATTGCGTCGCGGAAATATTAACGACGGCATCTGATACTTGAGCTGATAAATCAGCAAGAGAATCTGGTCCCTTGGCGTAGGCTGGCATGAGGGAAAGGCAAAGCTGGAAAAGCGTAACGAAGCAAACAAGACGACGTGACAATAAAGTCATTCCATTTCTCTCCAGATACTTTTTTAAACGATTGATCGGATTAATTCATTTTTCTTACTGTTGCGCAGGCTCAGAAGATGAGCGCTGAGAAGCCGAGGGCATAACGCCTGTCGGCGTTGAGAAGAAACGAAAGAATTCAGAGCGTGGACTAACAAGAAATCTCGTTTCATTTGGTTTAAAGGCGGCCTCATAGGCTTGCATTGAACGATAGAAGGCGAAGAAATCAGCGTCTTTGCCAAAGGCTTCAGCGAAGATCCGATTGCGTTCTGCGTCGCCTTCGCCTTTGATCTGATCCGCCTTCTGTTGCGCTTCAGCTTTTAAGATGATCACATCTCGATCGGCTTTTGCATTAATTTTTTGCGCTTGTTCGGAACCTTGCGCGCGATATTCCGACGCTTCTCTTTGTCGCTCAGTTTGCATCCGGCCGTAGACTTTTTCTGAAATTTGTTGTGGTAGATCAACGCGACGAATGCGGGCGTCAATAACAGAGACGCCAAATTTGCGCGCTTCCGTATCGGCCTGTTCTTTCATTTTCACGATAAGCTTGGCGCGCTCATCGCGCACAATCTGTTGCTGATTAGCTTCGCTCAAAACTCGGCGTACAGCTGAGTTTAGAACTGAAGCGAGCTGATTATTGGCTCCCATGACGCTATTGACCGTTTGATAAAAACGGAGCGGATCAACAATCCGGTAACGGATGAAACTGTCCACTTCAAGGCGTTGGTTATCTGAAGCGAGTACTTCAAGGTTTGGACTTTCAACATCCAAAATCCGATTATCCAGAATGACCACATTTTCAATGAGCGGAAGTTTGAAATGAAGGCCAGGTTCGGTGATGAGGCCGCGACCGACAACTGGTTCGCCAAAGCGCAGGACGATCGCTTGCTCAGTTTGGTCAATGGTGAAGGCGGCGGAGAATAGCGCGCTCAGCCCCAGGAAAAGCGCAATAAGAAAGTAGGGGAGGGATGGTTTCATTTGCGGCCTCCCTGAAATGGCGCGAAGGCGGGCAAGGGAACAAAAGGCGCTATGTTCGAGCCTGTTTTACTGGGATCGTCGAGGATGACTTTATCCGCTCCGCCCAAAACGCGTTCCATAGTTTCAATGTAAAGACGTTCGCGCGTCAGGGCTGGCGCATTTTTATATTGTTCATAAATCTTATCAAAACGTCCCGCTTGGCCGCGCGCTTCAGCAACAGTTTGCTCGCGATAGGCTTCAGCCTCTTGAAGAATGCGCGCCGCAGCGCCGCGCGCTTCTGGAACAACGCGGTTAGCATAGGCCTCCGCCTCGTTACGTAAGCGCTGCAGATCCTGTTGTGCGGCAGTCACGTCGCGAAAGGCTGCAATAACCGATTGTGGCGGATCGACTGAGAGGAGGAGCACTTGCAAAACCATCACGCCGCTATGGTAGTCATCGAGAACTTTTTGCATCAAAGCCTGGCAGGCTGGTTCGATGAGTTTGCGATCTGCCGTCAGAATTTTCTGAATTTGTGATTGGCCAACAATTTCGCGCATGGCGCTTTCTGCAACGGCCTTAACCGTTGAATGCGGATTGGCGACATTGAAGGCATAATCTTCAGGTTTGGACGGATCTATCTGCCAAACCACACGGAACTTGATATCAGCGATATTTTCATCGCCCGTAAGCATCAGGCTTTCTTCAGAGACTTCGGAATTGCGACCTGGGGCAGCCGTATGATGCGAGACATCGACTTGTCCGCTGTCGCGAAAGCCGACATCAGTGAGATTGCGATCAGTAACGGCGAGTTTAATTACTGACCCAATCGGGGCTGGTAGATTGTAGTTCAGTCCAGCCTGAGTTTTACCCCGATATTTGCCAAAAATGAGGTTGAGGCCAATCTCATTTGGCCCAACTGTATACAGGCCAGTCGCAAGCCAAGCGAGCAGCAGGATTAGTAGGGCGGCCGCAAAGCTCTTGCCGCCAAAACCAGAGGGGAGGAACTGGTTAAAGCCATCTTTGCCGCGGCGCAGAAGTTCATCCAGATTGGGGGGCTGATTGCCGCCTCCAGAACCTGAACCCCAAGGTCCACCTGGCTCTCCCC
>RFXM01000066.1 GCA_009921565.1 Methylocystaceae bacterium
ACGCGAGGGCCAATTTTTTGTGTGTTCACACTGCGCCTCTGGCCAATCAGTTATCTGCGCGCCGTTACAAGGATCAGGCGGGCGCGGGGATGGGTGCGACTGTCAATCGTCGAGAAGGAAAAATTAGTCTCTGGCTCGAGAGGGGTCAATTCTTCGCGCCAGTCTTCCCCCTTTAAAAACACGCCTTTTGCACCCTTTTCTATAGAATTAGCTGTCAAACGCAGTAAATCAGAAAGTGGCGCTAAGGCGCGCGCGCTCAAAGCCTCAATTGATCCCTCAAGCTCAGGCAAAACGGTCTCGATCCGACCAATATGGATCTGAGCGGGCGCAGATGTTTCACGTGAAACAGCCCTCAAAAAAGCGCCCTTTCGCTGATCGCTCTCGATCAGGTGCACGGTTGCGCCGCTTTGCCCTTTTAATAACAGTGCGGTCACCAGCCCCGGAAAGCCCGCCCCGGAGCCCAAATCCGCCCAAATGCGCGCCTCAGGCGCTGCCGCTTGAACCTGGGCAGAATCTGCAAAGTGCCTCAGCCAGAGCTCCCCCAGCGTATTGGGCGCAACGAGATTTATTTTAGCCTGCCAGCGACGCAGAAGATCGGCGTAAAGGGTCAGTTCCGGCGCGATGCGCTGGAGGTCTGGAAAGAGCGCGAAAGCTTTTTCCTGACTTAAATTCTCAGAAACTTTCTCAATCACGCGCGACGCGCCCGCGCTGCAAGTAGCGTTAGAGCCGAGGGCGTCATCCCATCAATACGCTGCGCTTGGCCAATCGTTCTAGGACGCAAAAAAGCAAGCTTGCTGCGTAATTCAGAAGAAAGCCCAGAAATCTGCCCATAATCCAGACCCTCAGGCAAGGCGAGCTGCTCATCGCGTCGAAAAGCGTCAATATCCGCCTGCTGGCGTTCAAGATAGACGGCGTAATGCGCATCCGTTTCAACGCGGCTCGCTGTAACGGGATCAATGGCGTTAAGTTGCGGCCAGATATTTGTTAAAATCTTCAAGTCAACGCCAGGGAAAGCAAGAAGCGCAAAAGCGCTGCGCCACTGGCCATCTTGATTAATGGGCAGTCCATGACGGGCCGCGGCGGAAGACGTTAAGGAAAGGCTTTGCAGCATTTCTAGCGCCTGATGGTATTTTTCAGCGCGCGCCGCAAAGAAATCACGTCGCGTCGCGCCAACGCATCCAAGCGTAAGACCCAGCGGGGTTAGACGCTCATCTGCATTATCGGCTCGTAAAGATAAGCGATATTCCGCCCGAGAGGTGAACATGCGATAGGGCTCGCTCACCCCACGCGTCACCAAATCATCAATCATGACGCCAAGATAAGCTTGCGCCCGGTCAATGATTACCGGGCTTTGTCCAGCCGCCTGCCTCGCGGCATTAAGACCTGCGATGAGACCCTGCGCCGCCGCTTCTTCATAACCAGTCGTGCCATTAATTTGACCGGCGAGAAAAAGCCCAGGAAGTCGCTTGGTCTCTAAACTCGGCTGCAGCTCTCGCGGATCCACATAATCATATTCAATGGCGTAGCCTGGACGGATAATTCGGGCCGTCTCTAGACCAGGGATGGCGCTAATAAAGGCTTCCTGAGTAGCAAGCGGCAACGAAGTCGAAATCCCATTTGGGTAGACCGTATCGTCATCAAGCCCCTCAGGTTCGAGGAAAATTTGATGGGCGTCGCGATCAGCAAAACGCACGACCTTATCTTCAATCGAGGGACAATAGCGCGGACCCGGCCCAGAAATAGCCCCCGTCTTTAAAGGCGAGAGATGCAGCGACTGCTCAATTATTTTATGCGCTTGCGGCGTTGTTCGCGTTATCGCGCAGGCAATCTGAGGATTGGTGATTGAGCTCGTGAGAGACGAAAAAGGCTCTGGCTCAGCGTCTCCCCATTGAGGCTCCAGCCGATCCCAGCCGATAGTCTTGCCGTCTAAGCGAGGCGGCGTACCGGTTTTTAAGCGCGCGACAGAAAAGCCTGCATTGCGCAGCCTGTGCGCAAGACCTAATGAGGGCGGATCTCCCATCCTGCCGGCGGCTGTGCGCTCATCGCCAATATGGATCATGCCGCCAAGAAAGGTTCCTGTCGTAATCACCACAGCAGAAGCGCGATAAGTCGCCTGTTGCGTCACCACACCAGCGACCGCACCCTCTTCAATCAAAAGATCCTCAACGGATGCCTCTATTAGGCTTAAATTTGGTTGGGCTTCGATCGCTGCAAGCATCGCCAACCGATAGAGTTTTCGATCCGCTTGCGCGCGCGGGCCTCTCACTGCCGGTCCCTTAGAGCGGTTCAAGAGACGAAACTGAATCCCTCCGGCATCGGCAACCCGACCCATTAACCCGTCAAGCGCATCAATTTCCCGAACAAGTTGACCTTTGCCCAAGCCGCCAATCGCTGGGTTACAGGACATGACGCCGATCGTGTCGCGCTTATGCGTCACGAGGGCGGTGCGTGCGCCAAATCGCGCCGCCGCCGCCGCCGCCTCGCAGCCAGCGTGTCCGCCCCCGATGATGATCACGTCAAAATGCTGCATAAATTCGTCAGGCCTGTTTCACGTGAAACATCTAGCTCATTTTCCAATACAAAAACGAGAAAAAATCACGCCTAAAATTTCTTCAACATCCACAACGCCAATTATTTTACCAAGCTTCCTTAAAGCCAATCTCAGATCATCAGCAATCAGTTCCAGCTGCTTGGCGCTGGTTAAGGCGTTCTGAACCGCTTCCAAAGCCTCTTGCGTGGCGATGCGGTGTCGTTGCCGGGAGAAAAGCGCCGATCCTCCATCGCCAAGTTGCGCACGCGCTAAAGCGGCAATTTCCTTACACAGTTTTTCTAATCCCACGCCGGTTAAGGCGCAGATTTCTAATCCGCCGCTCGAACGCGCCAAAAGATCGCTTTTACTCGTAACGCATAGCGCCGGTTGTTTAATCTCAGCTGGCGGCGACGCCCCATCTGGAGAAAGCCAAAGGATTAAATCAGCGTTGCGGGCGCGTTCCAACATACGGCCGATGCCAATTTTCTCAATTTCATCCTCAGCCAAACGTAGGCCAGCCGTATCTATGAGTGTGATCGGCATGCCCTCAAGATCAAGATGCGCCTCAAGCATGTCGCGCGTCGTGCCGGGTTGGGACGTGACAATGGCTACTTCTCTATCAGCTAACTTATTGATTAAAGTAGATTTTCCAGCATTTGGCGGGCCTAGGATCATGACCTCATACCCCTCTTTCATCCGCTCGCTGGCAGGGCTAATCGCTAGGACGCTAGCCATATCCGCGCTTAGGGGCGCAAGCGTCTGGGCCAAAGCAGAGAGTGAGAATCCTTCGACATCGCCCTCATCGCTAAAATCTAATTCCGCCTCCACTTGCGCCAGCGCCGCAATCAACGCGCTGCGCCAAGTCTCAACTTTGCGCCGCAATGCGCCGCCTGAGAGGCGCAAAGCCTGACGGGCTTGGCTTTGTGTTTCCGCCTCGATCAAATCAGCCAAGCCTTCAGCTTGTGAAAGATCAAGCTTGCCGTGACGAAAACCGCGCTGAACAAATTCGCCCGCCTCTGCGGGTCTGAGATTTTTTTGACGCGCCAGCGCAGAAATGATCCCGCTAACTACTGCGCGTCCGCCATGACACTGGAGCTCTGCATAATCTTCGCCCGTAGGCGACTGCGGCGCAGGAAAAAACAGCGCCAAGCCGCGATCCAAGGTTTCGTCAGTTGCGGGATCGCGCAGGCGGACATATTGCGCCTGTCTTGGGATTGGCTCCGCCCCGGTAAATTGTTCGAATAAAAAGGGAACTGCGCTGCCTGAAAGACGAATGACGGCGATCGCCGCCCGACCAGCTCCCGTACCCAACGCATAGATTGTTTCTTCCTGCATGGCCCGTCCGTTTCAGGGCGCAGCTTGCCTTACTGGCGGCGTAGCTGAACTTCCTTGAAGCTTTTGCCGATAAATCCGTCGAAAAGCGAGGGTTGGCGCATCCGTGCGCAGCGAAGCCTCTTCAGAAGGCTCTGGAACTTCCCTGGGCAGCGCCGATTCAATGATGCGCTTGTCCTCATTGGCGATGCGTTGATTCATGATCCGAAAGATTGGATTGAGAATCGGCCAGCGCGCAAAATCACGGATCGTTAGCAAAATTAATTTTGTCGTTGTGTCATCTTGCGGAAGACAAATCGCCATTAAACGAAATATTCGTCCCGGCGGATCAATTAACAGTTCCATTAAATTTGGATAACGATATTCAAGCGCCCCCATGCGCGGCTCGCCATTAATTGCCCCATCTATACGCGCGCCATAAGGTCGCTCACGCCAAAAAACATCCATGCGTTGATCAATTTTTTGCGTGAGATCTTTGCCAATCGTTCGACGATGCACAAAAGGCAAATGCGGCATGTCCAGCATATTTTCCATTACGCGCGTCCAATGCGCCCGCCAGATTGTCTGCTGCGCACATATGAGCGTGTTTTTGAGGGAAAATGTTTCAGGAAAATCTGGCTCAGCGTCAGGCTCAAATCCTGTGTAGAGCCACAATAGGCCGCGGTCCTCACGCAACGGGAGCGGTTGTGCGTGTAAATATTGCCGTTTTGCATCAGGATTAAATGGCGTGGCGCAATTAACGCCTGCGCCATTAAATCGCCATCCATGAAACGGGCATTCAATTTCGCCCCCCTTAACGCGACCGAGCGAAAGCGCAACGCCACGGTGGGGACATTGATCAAGCAACGCAACTGGTTTTTGAGCCGCATCGCGAAATAAAACGATCCGCTCACCGGCCACGCTGAGACCTATTGGCTTGGCGTTACCCAGCGCAGAAGCATGACCTATAATTGTCCAGACATTTGCGAAGTTATTAAACATCGCGGGCTCCATCGCCAGCGAAATCAAAAGAACTAGGTATTCATTGAGTCGAAGAATGCCTGATTGCCTTTGGGTGTTTCGCGCAGCTTGCCAAGCAAGAATTCGATGGCGTCGACTGTGCCCATTGGATTGAGAATTCGACGCAGCACATACATCTTCTTCAAGATATCTGGGGCTACGAGCAAATCTTCCTTACGCGTGCCCGAGCGCGTAATATCAAGCGCAGGGAAGACGCGTTTATCCGCGACCTTACGATCAAGAATAATTTCGCTATTACCGGTGCCCTTGAACTCTTCGAAAATAACTTCATCCATGCGCGAGCCTGTGTCGACCAGCGCTGTAGCGATGATTGTTAGGGAGCCGCCTTCTTCAATATTTCGCGCGGCGCCAAAGAAGCGTTTGGGGCGCTGTAAAGCGTTAGCGTCAACGCCGCCGGTTAAAACCTTACCCGAAGAAGGCACAACCGTATTATAAGCGCGTCCCAATCTCGTGATAGAGTCGAGAAGGATCACAACGTCGCGACGGTGCTCGACAAGGCGCTTGGCCTTCTCGATCACCATTTCAGCCACCTGCACGTGACGCACCGCAGGCTCGTCAAAGGTCGAAGAAACAACTTCGCCGCGCACTGAGCGCTGCATGTCGGTTACTTCTTCTGGACGCTCATCGATCAACAACACAATCAAGTAACACTCAGGATGATTGGTCGTGATTGATTGGGCAATATTTTGCAGCAATACGGTTTTACCCGTTCGCGGCGGCGCAACGACGAGCGCGCGCTGGCCTTTGCCGATTGGCGCAACAAGATCAATAATGCGCGAAGAAAGATCCTTACGCGTTGGATCATCAATTTCCAGCTTCAACCGCTCATCGGGATAAAGCGGCGTAAGATTGTCGAAAGGCACCTTATGCCGGATCTTCTCAGGATCTTCGAAATTAATCGTATTGACCTTAAGCAGCGCGAAATACCGTTCGCCCTCCTTCGGACTACGAATCATCCCCTCGACCGTGTCTCCCGTACGCAGACCAAATTTGCGAATTTGCGAGGGAGAAACATAAATATCGTCAGGTCCGGCGAGATAATTTGCGTCTGAGGATCGCAAGAAACCAAAACCATCTTGCAAAACTTCAACAACGCCCTCGCCAACAATCTCAACATCGCGACTGGCGAATTGCTTCAAAATAGCAAAAAGCAATTCCTGTTTCCGCAATAAGGAAGCGTTTTCTACTTCATGCTCTTCAGCGAAAGTAAGAAGTTCGGCGGCGGACTTAGACTTCAAGTCCGAAAGTTTTATTTCCCGCATTAGGGCCTTCGATAATAAAAAGTGGAGGGGCAGAGGAGAGGAAGGAGAGTTCCCGGACGCCGGCAAAAGCAATGCGGCGATCGTTAAA
>RFXM01000067.1 GCA_009921565.1 Methylocystaceae bacterium
GTCTTCCAATCTTCAGAAACCTTAGAGAGGTAATTTGTGAAGTTAAAAGTCGTACCAGATCCGTCTGAACGATGAACAACAACAATCGGCGTTGCCGGCAACTTTGCTTTGGGATTAAGTTTCTTGATCGCGGCGTCATCCCAGCTGGTAATTTCACCAAGGAAAACCTTGGCTAATGTCGGACCATCCAGCGTCAACTCGCCCGGCGCAATCCCATCAAGATTCACTACTGGCACAATGCCGCCAATAACCTGGGGCCATTGCGCCAGGCTCGCTGCTTCCAGATCCGCAACTTTCTGAGGCTGATCGGAGGCGCCAAATGTCACGGTGCGCGCTTTAATCTGTTTAATACCGCCGCCAGAACCGATCGATTGGTAATTTAGGCCATTACCTGTTTCTTTCTTATAGGCCTCAGCCCATTTTGCGTAGATTGGATAAGGAAAGGTCGCGCCAGCCCCAGAAATATCTAGCGCGGACGCCCCGCCGATCATGACTGAAAACCCAATGGCCGCTAAAACGCCGCGGCTTAAAATCTTGGAAATCATTAGCCGTTCTCTTTATATGCTCGAGAAAATTACGAGCGACGCCACAAGCGTCCCCCGCCTAGGTTGTAACGAAGGCGCAAGAGGGTTTTATGACAGTTAAATGAACTTAATATGACAGATTAAATTAAATTAAATCAATTGTTTAATATTAAATTGTCTCAACTGACGGCAGAATAACCTTAAACAGCGAACCCTCTCCTAAACGAGATTCAATCACCAAACGTCCACGGTGGCGTAGCGCGATATGCTTAACGATCGCCAAGCCAAGCCCCGTTCCTCCTTTTGCCCGGCTTTTGCCCGCGTCCACACGATAAAAACGTTCCGTCAAACGAGGAATATGCGCTGAGGCGATGCCAGGTCCATGATCGCGAACAGCGAAAGCGACAAACCGCCCGCTTTGTTTCAAAGAGATTTCAATTGGTAGATCGCCCTGTTCGCTGGCGCCGTATTTAAGCGCATTTTCGATCAGATTTTCAATAATGCGGGCTAACTCATCTCGATCGCCCGGCACAATCACGCCCGGATCAAGATCTAATTTTAGGGCAATCGCGTTTTCTTCCGTTATAGGCGCCAAAGTGTCGAGGATATGCGCAACGAGTAAGCTTAGATCAACTGGCGTAGCTGGATGCACATGCATGTGCTGTTCAATGCGCGAGAGAGATAAGAGATCGTCAATTAATCGCGCCATACGTTCTGCTTGTTCGCGCATGATACGCAAAAACTTTCCCCGCGCGATCTCATCGTTCTTTGCAGGACCCTGCAGCGTTTCAACAAAACCAAGCAGCGAGGATAGAGGCGTACGTAATTCGTGACTAGCGTTCGCAATAAAATCGACGCGCATTTGTTCTACACGATTAGCTTCCGTTAAATCATGCAAACTGATCATACTCGCAAGCTCGTAGCTATCACATTTTAAAGGTGCGATATGAGCTTCAAACCAGCGTTCGACAGGCGCCTTCTCTGACCATGAGGTTTTCTCAGCTTCTCCCCCAGCAAGCACGCGCGTTACCGCGTCCAAAAGATCTGGCGCGCGAAGACTTCGAGAAAGCGGTTCGCCTAAACGCATTGCTGGCGCAAATTGGCGCGCAGATAAATTTGCGGCGACAATATGCGTGCCAATATCCGTAACAAAAACTGGCTGAGGAAAAGCTTCAATAACAGAAGCAAGAATATCAGACGTCTGATTGCGCCAATTCAAAGGCGTATTAATCTGTTCAATTTTTTGATATCGCCCGGCGCCTGACGTCAAATAAGCCAAAACGCGCTGAGTGATCTTATCTCCTGTTTGATCGTCTTGCGGCATTGGCTCTTGCCCTTGAACAGGCCTCATCTTACCGCGAGAAAATGACGCGCTTATTTCAAAGCTATTTTACAGCCGCCGCAGCCTGAAAGATTAAATAAGAAAATGGCCAGGCTGTAAAAACGATTTTATGACGTCATTCACTCGCACTAAGATCCTCGGGACGGGGCTGTAGCATAATATTATAGCCTGCGTCGACAACATGCACATCGCCAGTGACGCCGCCAGATAATTCTGAGAGAAAATACAAGGCTGACCCTCCGATTTCATCAAGCGTGATCATCCGTCTCAAAGGACAATGTTGTTTTTGGAAAGCCCCCATCGAACGAGCGCCAGTAATGCCAGCCCCCGCCATTGTTCGCACAGGTCCGGGCGACAGCGCGTTCACGCGAATGCCCCGAGCGCCATAATCCGCGGCCAGATACCGCACACTTGAATCGAGCGCCGCCTTCGCCACACCCATAACATTATAATTTGGCATCACATGAGTACCGCCAGCAAAACTTACTGTGATCATCGATCCGCCGTTTTTCATTAATGTCGCGGCCCGTTTAGCTGCTTCAGTGAAAGAAAAACATGAAATAAGCATAGTACGGATAAAGTTCTCACGCGACGTATCAGCATAAAGGCCTTTCAGCTCATTCTTATCGGAGTAGGCTAAGGAATGAACCAAAAAATCTATCTCGCCCCACTCTTGCGCGAGGCGGGCAAAAACTTCGTCGACATCTTCAATTTTTTCAACATCGCACGGTAATACAAGACTAGACCCAAGCTCTTCAGCCAGCGGCTTAACGCGACGACCCAAGGCCTCGCCTTGATAGGTAAAAGCAAGTTCAGCCCCATGTCGCGCGAGGACACACGCAATACCATAGGCAATGGAGTGATCGTTCGCCACGCCCATGATCAACCCACGCTTACCCTGCATCAAACCTTTTGCAGACTTCATGAAACTTCTTTCTATTCTTTCTGGATCCATTGCGCGTTTGCGCGAGATTTAGCGTTTCTGGAAAAGCGCCAATCGCCAAAGTTCACACAGAGCAATTACGCTATAAAGGATGACATCCCGAATTCTATCTTTGATTACGCGTCAGGATGTTTAAAGATCAGCGTTGCATTCGTCCCACCAAAACCAAATGAATTTGACAAGACTGCGCCGAGTTTAACATTATCGCGCCTGCTGCGCAGGATAGGCATATCCGCAAACTCTGGATCAAGCTCCTCTATATGCGCGCTTTCGCAAATAAATCCATTTTGCATCATCAACAGTGAATAAATCGCTTCTTGTACGCCAGTTGCGCCGAGCGAATGGCCTGTTAGAGATTTCGTTGCTGAAATCGGCGGGCACTTGTCTCCTGAACCAAAGACCACTCTCAAAGCTTCAATTTCTTTGATATCTCCAACAGGCGTCGATGTGGCATGAGGATTTATATAGTCGATTGGACATTTCACGGTCGCAAGCGCTTGACGCATGCAGCGGACGGCCCCCTCGCCCGAGGGCGCAACCATGTCATGGCCGTCTGATGTGGCGCCATAGCCTGCAACCTCAGCATAAATTTTTGCGCCCCGCGCTTTTGCGTGCTCATATTCTTCTAACACCAGCACGCCTGCGCCGCCGGCGATAACAAAACCATCTCGATTTTTGTCATAGGCTCTAGAGGCTGTCGCGGGTCGATCATTATAAGACGAGGACATGGCGCCCATCGCATCAAAGAGAACAGACAGTTCCCATTCTAACTCTTCGCAACCTCCTGCGAAAATAATATCCTGCTTACCATATTGGATTTGTTCATAGGCATTGCCGATGCAATGGTTGGATGTGGCGCATGCGGATGAAATAGAATAATTAACGCCCTTGATCTTAAACCAAACAGCCAGCGTCGCAGAAGCTGTTGAGGACATGGCTTTTGGAACGGCGAAAGGGCCCACGCGCTTTGGACCTTTACTGCGCGTTAAGTCAGCAGACTCAACAATCATATGCGCTGAGGGTCCGCCTGAGCCCATAATGATGCCAGTGCGTTCATTTGAAACTTCGCTCTCGCTCAATCCAGCGTCAGCGATCGCCTGATCCATCGCAACATGATTCCACGCCGTGCCTGCTGCGTGAAATCGCATTGCTCGACGATCGACTGCCAAACTAGCATCCAAGGTAGGCATACCGTGAACCTGTGACCGAAAACCAAGTTCAGCATATTTTTCAGCACGAATAATTCCCGATCGCGCTTCGCGCAACGACGCTAAAACTTCTTGCGTCGTGTTACCAATAGAGGAGACAATACCCATGCCGCTAACGACAACTCGTCTCATTTTATCCCCCACTCTTTAACGCGCGACTGTTGCAAGATCATGGTTATTTTGCGCCTGGAACAAAAAGGCCTACCCGCAAATCCTTCGCTTCATAAATTCTTTTACCATCAGCTTCGACAAAGCCATCTGCAATGCCCAAAACGAGTTTACGCAAAATAACGCGCTTGAAATCCACGCCATAGGTTACTTTTTTCACGCTGGGCAAAACTTGATCACTAAATTTTACTTCGCCAACCCCTAGCGCGCGTCCGCGTCCCGGCTGATCAAGCCAACCGAGAAAAAATCCACACATCTGCCAAAGCGCATCCAAACCTAGACATCCCGGCATCACAGGATCGCCCTTGAAGTGACAGTCGAAAAACCACAGCTTCGGATTAACGTCGAGTTCCGCGCGCATAAATCCCTTGCCATGCTCGCCGCCCGTTTCAAAAATCTCTGTAATGCGATCAAACATTAACATTGGCGGCATGGGCAGTTGCGCGTTACCCGGGCCAAAAAGCTCTTCTCGCCCGCAAGCAAGCAAGTCCTCGTAGCCAAATGACGAGCGTCTGTCGCTCATGATGATCCTGCCTCCCCCTGCGAGCTCACAGCCCAGTTAATCTTTTTATTATGCGGCTCTTTAACGGGGCGCCCGATTGATTGGGCAGCCATCAGGACCCTGAGCCATACAACCCTGATTACTCAGCGATCGTTAACATAGCCAATGCCAGGCTGAAAGCGTCTGCTGAATGCCACCGGAGGCTTCCCGCCAGTAGTTATGAATAATCCTTAACGCAGCGAAGCGCATTGAGTTCATCGGTTTTTTTGATATGCTTCAAAAAGTGAGCTCTTGAGGCAGGTTATAGGCGATGGATGTTTCGTCGAAACAGATGAAGCCCATTGGGATTGAGGATGCGCCCGCGCTGCTCGTCTCCAAGACACTCAGCGCTTCGGGTCTTCGCCCTACACGCCAGCGGTTGGCGCTTGCCGCTCTGCTCTTTAATGGATCAGATCGCCATGTCACAGCAGAACGTCTTTTTGACGAAGCGATTGCGGCCCGGCTTTCAGTGTCGCTTGCCACCGTCTACAATACCCTTCATCAATTCACCGCCGCAGGTCTATTGCGTGAGATCGCGGTTGACGGCGCAAAAGTCTATTTCGACACTAATGTAAGCGAACATCATCATTTCCTGAATGAGGAAACTGGCGAACTGCTTGATATTGAGGATGGCTTAATGCAAATGGGCAAATTACCGCCTTCACCAAAGGGGCTCCGCGTTGCGCGCGTGGATATTGTCATCCGACTACGCCCAGATCAGCCCTAAACCACCTTATTCGAATTTCTCGCCTGGATAAGCGCCCCAGAGATTTTCCTGCTGAATATAGCCGTCAAAATCTTTCCCCGAAATCCGGCACCATTTGCCATCGCAACTGCGCACTGACCCAACTACTCCCGGACTGAGTTTCGCAAGCGCCGTTTGATGATCCTCCGCTGTCAGAAGTTGAGGCTGTTTTTTCCAAGGCGCGACAAGCCCTGTTCGGCGCCCGGATAACAAAGAATGCAGCACCCAGCCCTCAGCGCCTTCCCAATCGCGAATTTTACGCCAGGTCTCGAATTCTGCCGTAATTTCAACTGGCAGCCCAGCATGCGTGTAAACCCAAACCGTTGGATGTTCTTTACTAGGCCCTTCCCGAACATTAACCCGGTCAGATTTTAGGCTGACATAGCGGGGGAGCGGCAGACCACTGACCGGGCCCTTTTGAGGCTCCTGAGCATTTGCCGTTTGAGCAAAAAGCCAGAAAAAAATACAAAAGGTCGCCGTTAAGCGTGTGGCGAAAAGGGCGCGGTTGCAGTGCGGCATAGCGTGTAAAGCACTCGTCTTGTCTTTGGCCCGCCATCTGCTAGGAAAGCGGCGGTTCGGGGTGATAACGGCGTAACGGATTTGTCGCTTATTGCCGTTAAGACTAGGTTGAGAAGAAGGTTTTTT
>RFXM01000068.1 GCA_009921565.1 Methylocystaceae bacterium
ACCTCGCTCTCAGATTGAATCAAATCACAGGCGATTTGCCAAGATCAATGAGAATTAATCAGAGGTTCCTTAGAAATGAAAAAAAATGCAATTCCCACTCAAGAGGATATATCACACGAACTTGCGCCAACGTTAAAATTTAACGATGTAGAACGTGAAGCTGTCTATCGTGCAATCTATACGCGTCGAGATGTCCGAAATGAATTTCTTGATCATAATGTGCCGCACGATGTCTTGATGCGTATTCTTGATGCCGCTCATCACGCCCCGTCAGTCGGTTTAATGCAGCCATGGAATTTTATAGTCATACGCGACCCTAAAATACGTCAGAGAACCTATTCAGCCTTTCAGCAGGCGGCAATTAAAGAAGAGGCGCTTCTCCCAATAGAACAGCGGGCGCATTATCGCTCATTAAAGCTTGAGGGAATTCTAAAAGCGCCGTTAAATATTTGTGTGACGTGCGATCGCAGCAGAGGTGGAGAGGTTGGCTTAGGGCGTACGCAGCAGCCCGATACCGACCTTCTGAGCACGGCGTGTGCAGTACAAAATCTATGGCTCTCAGCGCGTGTTGAGGGTATTGGGGTGGGTTGGGTAAGTATTCTCAGCGTAGAGGATATTCGTGAGATATTGAACATCCCTGATCATATTGTCATCGTTGCTTATCTGTGTGTTGGTTATGTTGATAAAGCTTTTATTCGGCCGGAACTAGAAGTGCGTCGATGGTCAAGTCGACTTTCTCTAGATGAGCTTGTCTTTGAGGATATTTGGGATAGGAAGCCTGCAAATTTATAAATCAAATTTATTAAAGATGGATCAAAAGCAATAACTGAAAGTTTATTGCATTCTTGGCGTTAATTTTAATTTACGTTTGCGTTGTAATTTGCTCATTAAAAGATAAATAACAGGCGTCGTATAAAGCGTTAAAATCTGGCTCAGCAACAAGCCGCCAATAATTGTTATACCTAAAGGGCGGCGAAGTTCGGCGCCAATTCCCGTTGCAAAGGCAAGAGGTATTGCGCCAAAGATTGCAGCTAAGGTCGTCATTAAGATTGGACGGAATCGCTCGCGTGCGGCCGCTAGAGCCGCGTCGTGGACAGACAGTCCCTCCTCTCTTTCAGCTTGAAGAGCGAAATCAACAAGCATAATGCCATTCTTCTTGACGATGCCAATTAGCAATAAAATGCCAATGAATGCGATAACGGTAAATTCTGCTCCAAAAGCTTCAAGCGAAAGGAGAGCTCCTAACCCTGCTGAGGGGAGCGTCGATATAATTGTAATTGGATGTATCAGGCTTTCATAAAGTATACCAAGAATAATATAGACGGCTAAGAGCGCTGCAAGAATTAATGTCGCCATGCCTGCAGCAACCTTGCGGAAGTCGGCAGCGTCTCCAACAAAGGCCGTATGTAAGCCGCCAGGAAGATTCATTTCTTCAATAGTTGTTTCAATCGCTTTTGTTGCGCCATCCAAAGTCGCGCCAGGAGCTAGATTATAAGATATCGTTATTGCAGGTAGTACGCCCTGATGATTTACAACAAGCGGCATATAACCGCGTTCAATTTTTGCTAGCGCAGTAAGTGGGACTTGAGCGCCATTTGTTGAAGAGACATAAAGTCCAGCGAGATCTCGAATATCCCGCTGTCGAGAGATCGGCGTTTCAAAGATAACGCGATATTGGTTACGTTGCGTAAAAATGATTGTATCTTGGCGCTGTCCAAAAGCGCTGTTGAGCGCAGCGTCAATGGATGAGATTTGTACATTCATCCGAGATGCGGCGTTGCGGTCGATAACTACGGAAGCGCGCAATCCGCCACGCTCTTTGTCTGAGGTCACATCAGCAAGTTGCGGAAGCTGTTTGAGTTTTTCAATAATTTTTCCTCGCCATTCTTCAAGTTCTTCTATTGAGGCGTCAGAGAGCGTGAATTGATATTGCGCTTTACTGGTACGTCCGCCATTGCGAAGGTCCTGCGAAGGCTGCATGAAGACGCTTAGTCCAGCAATTTTTGCAAATTCTGGACGAAGGCGCGCAATGACTTCCCGGCTATTTGATTTTCTCTCTCCAGCAGGTTTGAGAGAAACAAACAGGCGGCCTTGATTTTGTGAGGAAGTTAGTCCGGTTGCGCCAATGAAAGAGCCGACATCAGCAACATCTGGGTCTAGCATTAATGTGTCGCTGGCGCTGCGCTGTAATCGCGACATTTCGGCAAAGGAGACGTCTGGAGCAGCCTCAGTCGTGCCATTGATTAGTCCAATATCATCTTGAGGAAGGTTCCCTTTCGGAATCGTCTTGTATAATTCAACAGTGGCGATAATCGTTAAGACAACAACTGCGAGCGTTTTCCAAGGGCGATCTACAACAGGACGCAGGCTCCATGCGTATAAATCAGAAATCCTATCTAATGATTTTTCTATCAAATAATCAAAGTTTGAGCGATTTCTGAAATTAAAATCTGGAAGCCAAGCGCAAATCATCGGCGTGACTGTTAGCGATACTATCATTGAAATAACAATAGCAAAGGTAAGAGTTAGTGAGAACTCTCTAAGAAGTTTTCCCATAACTCCTTCCATGAAAAGAAGAGGAATGAATACGGCGACGAGAGAGAGGCTAATTGAAAATACAGTAAAGGCGATTTGCTTGGCGCCAACTAAAGCCGCGTTCATGCGGCTCATCCCTTGCTCGCGACAACTTTCGATATTCTCGATCATGACAATAGCGTCATCGACAACGAAGCCCACAGAAATGGTCAAAGCCATGAGAGAAAGATTATCGATTGAAAATCCTGCCGCCCACATTGCTGCGCAAGTGCCAACAAGAGAGAGGGGAACTGTAATCCCAGCGGCGATGACTGGCGTCTCGCGGCGTAGGAAAGCAAAGACGACCATCATGACTAAAAGAACAGATATTAAGAGTGTGGATTGAATATCATGAATGCTAGCGCGGATAGTTTGCGTGCGGTCAGATAGAATATTGATTTTAATTCCAGCGGGTATCCATTGCTGCATCATGGGCAGCATTGACTTAATGTGGTCAACCGTCTCAATGACATTTGCATTGGGCTGTTTTGTAACAATAATCAATACTGCGGGCTTTCCATTAAACCAGCCAGCGGACATTCTGTTTCTTACGCCGCGCGCAACTTTCGCTACGTCTCCTAATTTTACGACTGCTCCACCATGTGTTGCGATTACAATATTACGATAATCCTCCGGCGTTGTAAGTTGGTCTGTCGTTGAGAGAGTGATTTCTTGCGTTTCGCCTGAAAGCACGCCGGTTGCCGAATGCGCATTAGCAGTCATTAACGCATTCGCTACCGCATCGACACTTAAGCCCATAGCGACAAGTCTTGCTGAATCAACCTGAATTCTGATTGCAGGTTGTTCTGCGCCAGTTACGCGCGCCTCAGCGACGCCAGGAACTTGGGCGATACGCTGAGCGATTACTGTGTCAGTCGCATCAAAAATTGCGCTTGTTGGCAGCGTATCCGAAGTTAAAGCGAGGACGAGCACCGGCATTCCAGATTGGCTGGCCTTTTTTAATGTCGGCGCCATCGGCAGATCAGTTGGAAGGTCGGGTATGGCGGCGTTAATGGCGGCCTGTACATCGCGCGCCGCCGAGTCCAGATTTCTGGAAATATCAAATTGAGCAATTATTTGCGATGAGCCGAGAGAATTCGTTGACGTGAGCTCATTGAGCCCAGCGATGCCAGCAAGTCTTCTTTCGAGGGGGGCTGCGACAGAGGCCGCCATTGTTTCAGGATCTGCGCCTGGGCGCATGGCGCTGATGCTGATAATTGGGAAGTCAATTGCGGGAAGACTAGCGACGGGTAGAAAATAATACGCAACAGCGCCAAGAAGAAACAAAGCGCCAGCTAGAAGACTTGTCCCAACGGGTCTCTTGATAAAGGGCGCAGAAAGATTCACTCCGCCCTCTCTTGTGAGGGGAGCTCCGATTGCGCGTCGTCGGCGCGCCGACGAAAACGATCGACAGCGAGATAGATGACCGGTGTAGAATAGAGCGTGAGCGCCTGAGATAAAATCAATCCGCCAATAATAGAGACGCCTAGCGGAATACGCAGTTCGCTGCCAGCGCCATGGGCAAGCACAAGAGGGAGTGCGCCTAAAACAGCAGCCAAAGTTGTCATCATGATGGGTCGAAAGCGGAGTAATGCTGCACGCACAATCGCTTCTTTAGCTGTCGCGCCATCAAGACGTTCCGTCTCTAAGGCGAAGTCAATCATCATGATCGCGTTTTTCTTTACAATGCCCATTAATAAGACGATGCCAATTAACGCAACAATTGAGAGCTCTATCCTGAAGATCATTAATGAGAGTAGAGCGCCGACCCCTGCCGATGGTAGTGTCGTTAGAACGGTAAAAGGGTGGGCAAAGCTCTCATAGAGCACGCCAAGAACGACGTAGATAGCGATGATGGCTGCTATAATTAACCAGGGTTCGCTCTCTAATGACTTGTTGAACTCTGCTGCGTCAGCGCTGAATACGCCAATAATCGATGCAGGCATTCCGATGCTAATTTCTGCTTGCTTTAAAATTTTAATCGCATCACCAAGCGCATAGCCATCGGCGAGATCAAAACTAATTGTAGATGCTGGAAACTGATCTTGATGGGCGACAGAGAGTGGGGCCGCGATTTGTTCTATTTGAACAAAAGAACCTAAAGGAGTTTGTGGGCCGCCGCCGATTGAGGAAACATAAAGCTTTTCTAATGCAGCGGCATCTCGATGATATTGTGGCGCAGCTTCTAAGATCACCCGATACTGATTTGATTGAGTATATATTGTTGAAATTTGGCGCTGACCAAAAGCATCATTGAGCGTATCGTCAATGTTTTGGGCTGTTATGCCTAATCGACCCATTTTATCACGGTCAATATGCATTAGGGCGCGAAGGCCGCCCTCTTGCGTTTCCGCGGCAATATTTCTCAAACCAGATGCGTGACGTAATTGATCAAGAAGTCTATTTGACCATGTGAGAAGTTCATTCGTATCGGCAGAGGTTAGGGTGTATTGGAATTGTGATCGACTGGGCTTAGTTGTTATTTGAATGTCTTGAACAGGCTGGACAAAAAGAGAGGCTCCCGGGACGCGCTCTCCTGAAATTTTCAATCTATTGGCAATTTTTCCTGCGCTAACCCGACCTGATGAACGATCACGTAATATTACCGTCAATCGTGCGACATTCGTTGTGGCGTTCAGTGAGCCTACGCCAAGAACAGAAGTTACGCCCTTAACATCCGGATCGTTCTGGAAAATTTTAGAAACTTGTTGTTGAAGCACTTCCATGCGTTCAAACGAGGTGTCTGGAGAGGCTTGAAGCACGACGCTAATGAGGCCTGTGTCTTGAAGCGGCAGGAAACCTTTTGGGATAAGCATAAATAGCGCGATTGTTAATACAAAAGCAGCGCCTGTTAGTTTTAATATCACGCCATCATGCGTCATCGCCCAGTTAAGCGATCGATCATAAAAGCGATCAATCCAGTTAGAGAATGCGTTAGTTTTAATCTGTCGATCATTAGGCGTCGCTTTGAGCAAGGTTGCGCAAAGCATTGGCGTCAGCGTTAGAGAGATGACAGCGGAAAGCACAACAGCAATCGTCAAAGTTAGGGCAAATTCGCGAAACATGCGCCCAACAACGCCTGTCATAAACAAAAGAGGGATAAATACTGCAATCAATGAGACAGTTAACGAAATGACCGTAAAGCCAATTTCTTTTGCGCCCTTAAGCGCGGCATCATAAGGCGATTTGCCAGATTCAATATAGCGAACAATATTTTCAATCATGACAATGGCGTCATCAACGATAAAGCCAGTGCCAATCGTAAGCGCCATAAGAGAGAGGTTGTCGAGGGAAAATCCCGCAAGCCACATGATTGAAAAGGTTGCTATAATTGAAAGCGGAAGGCTAACCCCGGCAATAATCGTCGCTCGCCAGCTGCGTAGGAAAAGAAAAACAACCATTACAACGAGAATTGCGGCAATCACTAATGTGATCTGCACTTCCAGGATTGATGCGCGGATTGTATCGGTTCGGTCGCTTACAAT
>RFXM01000069.1 GCA_009921565.1 Methylocystaceae bacterium
CGGAAGAGGTGAGATTCGAACTCACGGTAAGCTTGCACCTACGGCGGTTTTCAAGACCGCTGCCTTAAACCACTCGGCCACCCTTCCATCGGTCACCTGATATAACAACTTCCGTCCCAGAGCGAGAGAGAATTTTATGCGTCGCCTGGGGTTAGGGGTTTAAATTTGAATTTTCCAGCCACTAGTTGCCTAGGATCGTTTTAGGCTCTTTCTGACACGCAGCGCATGGTATTGAAAGAGCCTGGTCATCGCGCTCAGTCTGTTGACAATTGTGCGTGATCTGGTTTTTTTTTATTTGCTCTTTTTGTTTTTAACAGATGAGGCGTGTTGAATAGTGACTGAGGTTCCGGTTGTCACCAAAGTTGAAGAATTACGAAACTTTGTTCGGGCGAAGCGTTTAGCGGGAAAGTCTATCGGTTTGACGCCGACGATGGGCGCTTTGCATGCTGGCCATCTCTCATTAGTTGAAATTCTAAGTCAACATGTTGACTGCGTGATCGTAACGATTTTCGTTAATCCAACGCAATTCAGCGTAAATGAAGATTTTGGCCGCTATCCCCGTCAACTTAAAGAGGATATCGAAAAACTTCTTAAAGTTAAAGCGGATCTCGTTTTTGCGCCTCATGTTGAGGAAATGTACCCATCAGATTTTTCAACCCGTGTAATTATGAGCGGTCCAGCTCAAGTGAATTTAGAAGATCGCTTTCGTCCGACACATTTTGAAGGCGTTGCGACAGTTGTCGCAAAACTTCTCAATCAATCACAAGCAGATATCGCTATATTTGGCGAGAAAGATTACCAGCAGTTACAAGTTATACGTCAACTCGTACGCGATCTAGATATATCAACACGAATCCTTGCTGGGCCAACGCTCAGAGAAGCTGATGGTCTCGCTTTATCGTCGCGAAATATCTATCTCTCAGAGGATGAGCGCGCGAAGGCTCCGCAACTTTATCTTGCGCTCCGCAGTGCTGTCAGCCAGATTCTATCTGGCGGGGATATTAGCGAGGCATTGAAACAATCATGCGAGATAATTGTGAATGCTGGGATGAAGATTGATTATCTTGAGGCGCGACATGCTGAGAGTTTGACGCCGTTGCGCAGCATGGCTGAAGGGCCGGCTCGATTGTTAGTGGCTGCCCATCTTGGCAAGACAAGACTGATTGATAATATCCCTGTGTCGTGAGACTTTCAAATTTATCTAATTTCAATGTGGGCTTAGTGAGTGCAAGGAGCTATTTTTAAATTTTGCCCTCTCCGACGGTGAGTTAGCAATTTTTTGTATGATCTTTTGTTAGGCCAAAGTAGATTTCGAAATTTTTTCGTAAAACCTGATCGACTTCTTTCCTATCAGCATTTATCCCAAGATCTTGCAGGCTGGTGACGCCAAGATGCTTTGCGCCGATGCCACAGGGCACGATGCCGCTATAATGGGAGAGATCTGGGCAAATGTTCAAGGCCACGCCGTGAAAGCTAACCCATTTACGAATTTGTACTCCGATAGCTGCAATTTTATCTTCAGCAATTTCGCCGTTGAGTCCCCGTGGTTTTTGGGGTCGCGGCACCCACACGCCGACACGCGCGTCATGTCTAACAGCTTCAACGCCAAATTCAGCGAGCGTGGTGATCAGCCAGTTTTCGATAGCGGAGATAAAGGCCCTTACATCGCGACGACGGCGTGAGAGATCGAGCATAAGATAAATAACGCGTTGGCCTGGGCCGTGGTAGGTGAACATGCCGCCGCGTCGACTAGAATGAATCGGAAATCGCGCTTCAATGAGATCGACATCCTTCGCAGAGGCTCCGGCAGCGTAAAGTGCGGCGTGTTCGAGAAGCCAGGCTTGTTCGTTTCCTTGATGATGAAGGATCTGGCTAACGCACAATTCCATTTCCGCAAGCGCTTTTTGATAATCTACCAATCCCTCGCTGATACGCCACGCAACCGCTTGGGATTGGTTAGAGGCAGGCACAAATTGACTGCTCTTTTTTTGAAGCTTTTCTGGCATGAGTTGCGCGCGGGACTGGGCGGAATTGGTAGACGCGCTAGCTTGAGGTGCTAGTTGGGTAACACCAGTGATGGTTCGAGTCCATTCGGCCGCACCACTTCATGAGATTGACCCTGGGATATTAGCCAGGGTCAATCTCTGATCCTCTTGATCATTTAAATTATAACTTAATCGCCCAGCTTAACGTTAAGCTGATCTATATTTTTCAATGCGTCTCTTTTGGTTTTGAAGCAGAGTTATGCGCGCCAAGCGTTTTTTCGATAATTGGCTCTGTGGTTGATGACCAATTTGCATCTGCATGCGTAAGGGGCGTTTCGCTTTCGCCCGATACGATATGCACAATGTGATAGCCGCGTAATTTTAACTCGTGTAAAAACTCTGGGAGCATCTGTGCAGTTTGCAATTTTGAATCATGAAAAAGAATGATTCCTTTGCCAATCTTTTCTAGGCGTGACAACGTCAGCTCGAGTTCTTCTTTTGGCGTCATTTGCTTCCAATCGGAGGCCCAGATGTCTGAACCAAAAATTGTGTAGCCGCGTGTTATCATCCAGTCCTTTAATACAGCCGTGTCGGCAAAGCCGGGAAATCGGAAAAATGGCGTCGTAGGCCCGCCCGCCGCCTGATTCACCGCGGCAATCCCTTTATCAATGTCCGCCTTGGCGCTTGCCTCATCCATCAATCGGAGCGTGCGGGTTGGGTGGCTATAGGAGTGATGGGCAATGCTATGGCCATCTTTGACGGCGCGTTTAACAAGCGCAGGCATTTCCAAGGCGTTATGACCAATCATGAAAAAAGTTGCACGGACGCATTCCTTGGCGAGGGCATTCAAGACTTCAGCTGTTGGGGCGGCTGGACCGTCGTCAAAGGTAAGGACAACCTCATGGTCTGCAAGTTCAAGGGTTTGGGGGTAGCTTTGGAGCCCAACAGCAGTCCCACTGGCGTTATTAATTGTCATTAGCCGAGAAACGCCAAGGGTTTCTGAGCTACATTCCGCATGCGCAGTCGCTGCGCCAAGGGCAAAAGAGAAAAAAACATAATTGAATAAGGATGAAAGTTTCAACATTGCCCTATTGCCAGTTTGCTTCCGCGCATTTGCGGGTTATGAGCCAGGAGCTCTTATAGCGCGGATTCGACTATGGCGCTCGATCAGGAAGAAAAAACGTCCGGCGCGGAGCATTTCCGTGAGGAGGGCGGGGGCCCAGACGCTGACTTCGTGTTTGAAGTCGAGGCGGCTGTCGCGCTGGGTAATTCTCAGCGCGTGCACGAACTTGTCGAAAATCTCCATGAAGCAGACCTTGGCGCATTAATTGAGTCTTTGAGCCATGAGGCTCGACCAAAGCTCGTCGAACTGATGGGCGCTGACTTCGATTTCACAGCTCTGATGGAAATCGGAGACACGACTCGCGAGGATATTCTCGAAGAATTGCCTGTTGAGACGCTAGTCGAAGGCATGCGCGATCTAGAGAGCGATGACGCAGTCGCGCTATTGGAGACGCTAGAGCCAGAAGACCAGGCGGAAGTTCTTCAAGCATTACCTGCGCAAGAGCGTACCGTTTTGCGTCGTTCTTTGGATTATCCAGAGGACTCTGCAGGACGTTTGATGCAGACAACTTTAGTTGTCGCGCCTCCCTTCTGGACAGCAGGAAAGGTACTCGATTTTTTTCGAGAAACTGAAGCGGATAATCTGCCAGATAGCTTCTTTGAAGTTTTTGTCGTTGACCCTGCGCATCACCTTTTAGGCACAGTATTTCTAGACGCCTTGGTCCGCGCAAAACCATCCGCAAGACTTGATGAGATTATGCAGGCGGATCGTCGTCGGGTAAAAGCGACTGAAGATGGCGCTGAAGCTGCCCGGTTGTTCGAACGCTATAATCTGGTCTCGGTTCCCGTCGTAGATGAAGCGGATCGGCTGGTTGGCGTTCTAACGATTGATGATATCGTTGACGTTATTCAGGAGCAGGCATCCGAGGAAATTCTTGCATTGGGCGGCGTTAATCCTGAAGAGGAATTAACGGATAGTTTTTGGTGGATCGCGCGGAGTCGGTTCAGCTGGTTGTTTGTGAATATGATGACGGCTTTTATTACCTCATCAGTACTTAAGGCTTTTCAGTCAGAATTAGAGCAGATGGTCGCTTTGGCGGTGCTTGGACCCATCGTGGCTGGTCAGGGCGGCAATTCAGCGACACAAACCATGACAGTCGCCGTGCGCGCGCTGGCGACGCGAGAACTGACGCGCGCCAATGCGCTGAGAATCGTTTTACGTGAATTGGCGATAGGGGCGGTTAATGGCGCAGCCTTTGGTCTTGTAACAGGGATAGTTGCGGCTAATTGGTTCCAAAATGTTGGATTGGGCCCGGTTATGGCCCTGGCGATGTTCACCAATCTTGTAGCGGGCGCATTTGGGGGTATTGTTGTTCCTTTGGTGGCGGATAAGCTCGAATTTGATCCAGCCGTGGCCTCGGGGCCTTTTGTCACCACGATTACGGATGTGGTTGGCTATGGCGCTTTTTTAACAATTGCCACCCTATGGTTTCATCTCCACTAAACTTATTTAGCGCGTTAACGCTCCGTTACCGGATTTGAGGATAATTGACTGTATGCGCTCGTTATCAACTCCCCCTCGTTTCCTTTTTTCCGCCAGTTTCATCCTTGGCGCTGTGTCTTTATTAAGCGCTTGCGGCGGTGGTCTGGATCCAAGCTATAGTCGCGGGCATAAGTTCGCCACCAGCGCGCCGCTCACCAATACGAAAAAAGATCCGAGTTTTCTCGCCTATGCCGTTCCGGAAACGGAACTGCATAAATTTCCAGCGACCCGTTCTGCTGAATTTCCGGTGCATGGCATCGACGTTTCAAAATATCAAGGCGATATTGATTGGGGTCAGGTGAAGGACTCAGGCGTTGCGTTTGCTTTTATCAAGGCGACGGAAGGCGGCGACCGCACAGATTCTAAGTTTCAATATAATTGGGCGGCGGCGAAAGCGGCTGGGGTGCCGCGCGGCGCTTATCACTTTGTCTATTGGTGCCGTCCGCCGCATGAAGAAATTGGTAATTTTATCGCCAATGTCCCTGTTGACTCTGAAGCCTTGCCGCCAGTGCTTGATGTTGAGGCGACGCCTGAGTCGAAGAGCTGTAAACGTACGCTCTATCGCGATGAGGCCTTGAGAGATATGCGCGCTATGTTGGAGCAGATGGAGCGCCATTATGGTAAGCGGCCAATTATTTATTCCTCAGTGGATTTTTATCAGGCGATCCTTCATTCGGATGCTTTATCTGAATATCCAATTTGGGTGCGCTCGACGAAATATCACCCGCAGGTGCGCTATGGCGACCGTCGATGGACTTTTTGGCAATATCGTTCGGATGGGCGCATCGCGGGTATTGGCAATGCAGTTGATCAAAACACCTTCAATGGCTCTCAAAACGAGTGGCAACGCTGGCTGGCGTCTCAAACTGGGTTGAGCGCCGCCCCTGTTCAAGCGGCAAAGCATCTTGATGATCGCGGATCAAAACAATTGATTGAAGAAGATCCGGCGATGTTGCCTGCCGCCGACCAGACCAACAGCTCTCGCTGAACGCGTCCAGGACGGTGGTAGGGGTAGTCAGCCGCCTTGAATTGGTGTAATTGCCCGCATCAAGAAATTTTCGCAGGCGGCGCGCTTGGCGTCTCCCAATGCGCTGGAGTGAGATAAATGGCTGTTCCAAAAAGAAAAACCTCGCCGATGAAGCGAGGCTTCCGCCGTTCGGCGGATGCGCTTAAAGCCCCGACCTATGTCGAGGATAAGGATTCTGGAGAACTGCGGCGACCACATCATGTGGATCTTAAGACCGGAATGTACCGCGGTCGTCAGGTCCTTAAGATTAAGTCGACCGAAGAATAAGATCTCAGAAAAAACGGCCCCTAGGGGCCGT
>RFXM01000070.1 GCA_009921565.1 Methylocystaceae bacterium
TGATTTTAAAAGAAATTGTTTTAATTTCTGATACGAATTTTTATTTTAAGGATAACTCACCCACGCCTGTCTAGTGGCCAGTGAGAATGCGCAAAGCGTCGCAGGGTTATGAAATTTACGCATTTTTAGAAAGATTGGGCGTCAGGGCATAGAAATCTTTAGCCCCAGCGCATTTTATCTAAGAATTAGCGCTGCAATACGGCCAGCGATAAAGCATGTCAGTAAGAGTGAGCTCAAACCGAAAAATGAAATTGTGATATTGTAACTGAAGTTTTTCATTGGTTCCTTCCTTTGAACGCGGCCGTTATCGCAGCAGAATATGGTCGAACTGCGATCCGAGGGATTCGTTCTGAAGTGATTGAAATCTTAAATAGTTAACCGAGTGTTAATGAGGGCGTGGGGAGAAATGCGACGAAAAATAGGCTACTAAAGACATTTGTTGACAATAAAAAACAAAAATTGGGGGTATTTCTTCACGAAATGTCATTCAAAAGATTAACGAAGTTTATCGTAGCCTTCGCGTAAACCGGTCAATTTGACCAGATGTCTGTTCCCTTCAAAGGGAGAGAGATAAATCACTAACGTTGCAACTTTGCCCTTAATTAATTGCTCAATTAATTTCTCATCAAGTGTTGCATCAGAAAGACAACCGGTCGGGAAACATCTGAAAAAGGCGTTGCGGCCGATATCAACTTGGTCAATTTTCAAACTGACGCCGTTGATTAGAAAAACGCTGAGCGGCGCGACGACACGGAAAATCCCGTCCTTCGCGCCCTTAGGCCGCAAGATGACGACGCCTAAAGATGAATTTGCGCGATCTTCGGCCTGGACAGTTTGCGCGAGGAGACATTGTTGGCCCTGCTCCCCTGCTACAGTTTCACAGCGATAGTCCCAGGCGCCAAATTTTTCTCTGACGCCATTTTGCGCTTGCGCCAAGGATAGGGGGTAAAAACCAATAACGATGGCTAAGCCGCATAGGGACAGCTTAATCAAGCCCGTGACGTTTCTTTTTATTATTGGGGACATTACAGTCTTTCTCCAAAACGCTCAATTTTGTTAGGCCCTGATCGGCTTAAGCTAGCATTGTTTAGGCTCATATTTAAAGAGCGCTTTCTTTCATAATTTTTGCCTTAAGAATTTTGATTTAATTTACTATTTTTACGTCCATAAAAAAAATAGATGAGTAATCCAAGCGCCATCCAAAGTATAAACCGCCCCCAGGCGATGAACGGCAGGCGCGTCAAAAGCCAAAAAGAGAAGGCTGCGCCAATGATTGGGGTGAAGGGCATAAAGGGCGTACGAAAGCCGCGTGTTGCTTCAGGATTGATGCGTCGAAGGACGATAACCGCCAAGCAAATTACGACAAATGCGGATAAGGTGCCGATATTAACGAGCTCAGCCACGTCCTTAATTGGATAAAATCCAGCAATCAGCGCTGTAATTAAGCCTGCAATAAGCGTTGGTCGGTAAGGAGAATGAAATCGCGGGTGTGTTTTGGCAAGCCAGTTTGGAAGTAAGCCATCGCGGCTCATAGCAAAACAAATACGTGCACAAGCCATCAGAAAAGCTACCATAACGCTAGCGATTCCAGCGACGGCGGCAATGGAGACGATGAACGCAATCCAGGGTAGGCCAAGTGAAGTAAATGCTTGAGCAACAGGCGCAGGATTGTTGAGGGTCTCATACGGGACGACCCCGGTTAAAACGAGGGACATAATAACATACAGTGTGAGCGCGACGGCAAGCGAGATCAAAATTGCACGGGGTATATCTCTTTGTGGATCGCGCGATTCCTCAGCGGCTGTTGTAAGCGTATCATAGCCGAAAACGGCAAAAAACACGATCGCTGCGCCCTCGGTGACGCCAAGAAAGCCAAAGGGCATGAAAGGATGCCAATTTTCTACGCGGATATAGGGAATGCCTGCGACAATAACCAGTAAAACAGCAGATATTTTTATTAAAACCATGATCAGATTGAATCGTGCGCCCCATTCAATTTTTACGCTGAGCAAAAATGCAACGCCGATGGCGCCAAGCGCTGCGAAGACATCAATTTCATGTCCAGAGCCTGTGCCCGGAGCGCCGCATGCCCAGTCTGGTAGAATAAAACCAAGTTGATTTAAGACAGACTGAAGGTAGGCTGACCAGCCAATTGAGACGACAGCGACAACGAGCGCATATTCAAGCAAGAGATCCCAGCCAATAATCCAGGCTGCCCCTTCGCCTAAAACAGCATAAGCGTAAGTATATGCGCTGCCGGCGACAGGAATTAGGCTGGCAAACTCGGCGTATGAAAGCGCTGCTGCGCCGCTGGCGACTCCGGCGATTATAAAAGATAGGGCGACGGCTGGCCCTGCCTGCGTTGCTGCAACGACGCCAGTAAGAATGAAAATACCAACGCCTATTAGGCCGCCGAGGCCAATGCCGACCAGCTGCCAAAGCCCTAACACACGCCGAAAAGTAACTTGACCCTTGGCTTCTCCTTGCAGCTTTTCAATTGATTTTTTGCGTCTTAGCGCTGCAAGGATCATGGAGATTTTCTTCAAGTTTTGATGGCTTAGCGATGCGAACTTTATAACGATAACGTATATTTTTGGCGATCAAAATAATCCTCAGATGATCAGTAAATCTTGTATAAGTTCTCTTTAGACTTGGCTTCCCGCCATGATGACGGGAGTTATGCTCAGCATTATGGCTGCAGGAGTTCTGGTTCGTCGCATAATTAAGGTCATCGATTATAAGTGAGGAAAGCAATGCTTATAGGCGCGCCCAAAGAGCTTAAAAATAATGAGTATCGGGTTGGTCTCACGCCGGATGCAACGGCTGAATTACAGCATCACGGCCACCAAGTATTAATCGAAAGCGGCGCAGGCCTGGGCTCTGGATTTTCAGACGATAGCTATGCGCGCGCTGGCGCGCGTCTTGTTGCGACTGCGGCTGAAATTTTTCAGCAGGCTGAGTTGATTGTGAAGGTGAAAGAGCCGCTTGATGTTGAGATCAAGCAGTTGCGACCGGGCCAAGTGCTCTTCACCTATCTGCATCTTGCTGCAAATCTTGATTTAACTCGCGGTTTAATAGCGAGCGGAGCACAGTGTATTGCCTATGAAACAGTGCGAACGCCAACTGGAGGGTTACCGCTTCTGGCTCCCATGTCTGAAATTGCCGGACGTCTTGCTCCGCAAATGGGCGCACGTTTTCTTGAAAAAGAAAATGGCGGAAAGGGTATTCTTCTTTCAGGCGCGCCGGGTGCGCCGCCAGCCCAACTATTAGTGTTAGGCGCTGGCAATGTCGGACTTCAATCTACAGCGATCGCCCTGGGCATGGGCGCGCGCGTTTTGGTGGGGGATCATAATCTTGAGGCTTTACGACGCGTGGAGTTGCGTTTTGGCTTTCGAGTCCAGACGCTTTTTGCAACGCGCCAGACAATCTCTGAAGCGTTAACAACGAGTGATCTTGTTATTTGCGCTGCTTTAACTGTTGGCGCGAAGGCGCCTATGCTCATTAACCGCTCTATGCTGCAGTGTATGTCGGCGGGATCTGTGATCGTAGACGTCGCCATCGATCAGGGCGGATGTTGTGAAACATCACGGCCAACGAGCCATGCTCAGCCCGTATATATAGTTGATGGCGTGATTCATTATTGTGTGACGAATATGCCTGGCGTTGTGCCGCGAACTTCTACAATTGCGCTTAATAATGCTACGCTCCCTTATATCATCGCTCTGGCGAATAAAGGGTGGCGCACAGCGCTCAGTGAAGATCCCTCTTTAGCTTGCGGTCTTGAAATAGCAGGAGGAAAATTGCTTTCAGCGCCAGTTGCTTCAGCGCATGGACTCCCATTGGGCGATTGAACCATTTGTTGACTTGGCGGCATTTTTGTTGGGTAAAAGCGTCTTGGCGCGCGACATGATGTCTCGGGGGTTAATTTTCCCTTCGTAAGGTCACAAATAGCTCATATTATTAACTGATAGAATTGTCTATTCCGCCGCAGGTTTTGCTCGGTGGTCTTCACCACGGTGTTTGAGTATATTACGAGCACTCTCTCAATAATTCATAAGGCGTCGCCTCCGGCGTTGACGAAACCGCTTCCACCGGTGATCACTCGACGCGATACATAGGAATGAACATGGGTCTGGATCAGGACGCAAAGAAGAAAAAAAGAGCTGACACCAAGAAAAGCTCAGTAAAAAAAGCTAGCGACGCAAAACGCGTTGCGTCGTCTAAAAGCTCCAAGCAAACCTCAAAATCAATCCGCCCTGAGATAGAGGTTGCCTCATCTTCCTCTCAAGGGGAAACAAAAGTAAAGACAAAGTCTACAGCGCCAAAATTAGCGTCGACTAAGCCTAGCTTGACCCAGAAGAATAAAAAACAAGAGTCGTCACAGCAGGATTCTGCGCCAGCTCTTGAAACGATAATGCCGGGTGCAGAGTTTGGGGCATTAGCGGAAAATATGGCGGAGCTTGTCGATCAGGGAAGAAAAGCGCTTGCTGTAGCTTTAGGTGGCGTTGACGCAGAAGAAACGCGGAGTGAGTTGGCTGCAAGTGTCGCGGATGCAACAAAGGCGCTTGGCGTTGTTGCAGAATATTGGTTGTCAAAACCCGAACGCGCAGCGATGGAACAGGCGCAGCTCTATCGTGGTCTGACGGATATTTGGCAGCAAACCTTAATGCGTTATTCGGGAGAGGCGACGCCCCCCGTTGTTGAGGCCGACCCCGCAGATAAGCGGTTTTCGTCGCCTGAGTGGCAGGAGAATCCTTTTTTTGATTGGTTGAGACAGTCTTATCTATACACGTCTCGCTGGGCTGGAGAGCTCATTGATAAGACAGAGGGGTTAGATTCACAAACGCGCGTAAAGGCGGCTTTTTATACGCGTCTCATCTCGAGCGCCGTTTCTCCATCTAATTTTGTGCCCACTAATCCCGAATTATTACGCGCGACAGTTGAGGCAAAAGGCGAAAATCTTGTTCGCGGCTTCAGAATGCTTGTTGAGGATATCTCTGCGGGACACGGCATATTAAAAATTCGTCAGACAGACGAAGATAAGTTTGTTCTGGGCGTGAACATGGCTAATACGCCTGGAAAAGTCATCTGGCGAAATGATGTCATGGAACTGATTCAATATGCGCCAACAACCGCTGAGGTCTATGCGCGTCCGCTTTTGATTACGCCGCCGTGGATCAACAAATTCTATGTGCTAGATCTCAATAAAGAAAAAAGCTTTGTACGATGGGCGGTCGAGCAAGGTCTTACTGTTTTTATAATTTCATGGATTAACCCTGATGAAAGCAAGGCTGAGAAAGGCTTCGAAGCCTATATGCATGAGGGTATTTTGACGGCGCTTGATGTTATTCAACAAGCGACAGGCGCACGTAAAATTGCAGCATCTGGATATTGCGTTGGTGGAACCCTGCTAGCGACGACATTGGCTTATATGGCGGCAACCGGGGATGATCGAATCGACAGCGTTACTTTTTTTGCCACACAAGTTGATTTCTCAAATGCGGGAGATTTACAGATTTTCTTTGATGAGGAGCGTCTTGCGGCTATGGATGAGAGTATGGCCAAGACGGGCTACCTTGATGGCGTCAAGATGGCGAATGCTTTTAATATGTTGCGGCCTAATGAGCTTATTTGGACATATGTTGTCGATAATTACATGAAAGGCGTCGAGCCGGCGGCTTTTGATTTGCTAGCGTGGAATTCAGATTGCACGCGTATTCCGCGAGCTAATCACTCTTTTTATACACGTAGTTGTTATGTTGAAAATCTTCTCGCGCGGGGCGAAATGGTGATCGACGGTATTAAGTTGAACCTGCGTAATGTTAAAGTTCCGATTTATGAGCTTGCCACTAGAGAAGATCATATTGCGCCCGCGCCATCTGTGTTTCGTGGAGCGAAGCTTTATGGAGG
>RFXM01000008.1 GCA_009921565.1 Methylocystaceae bacterium
AAGATCACCTTGATTTCTCCGCGATAATCGCTGTCGATTGTCCCGGGAGCATTAAGAACTGTGACGCCATATTTGGCCGCGAGGCCTGAACGCGGCCGCACCTGAGCCTCAAAGCCTTCTGGTAAAGACAGGATCACGCCGGTGGGCACCAAGTCTCGCGCGCCTGGCTCCAAGATCAATTTTTGCCCCTCAAGCAGAGCTGCATAGAGGTCCATACCGGCGGCGCCCAGGGTCTCATAGGAGGGAGCGGGCAAACCCTGCCCATGGGGTAAACGCTGGAGAGCGATCTTCATCGATTAGATCCCGTTAGAGGCAATCTCTGCGCGATAAGCGCTATTAGTTTCGTCGCCAACATGATTTTATCCATTTTAGGCCAGCTCTGAAGACTGTCGCGCATAATCACATGCGCTTCATTATTCGCGCCGCCGAAGACTTCCGATCCTTCACTCACATCATTGGCAACAATCATGTCACAGCCCTTGGCGATGAGCTTTTTGCGTCCTGAGTCGATGAGATTTTGTGTCTCCGCCGCAAATCCAATAACAAGCGCCGGCCGTTTTGAGGACTTGGCCACGCTGGCGAGAATGTCGGGGTTTTCTACTAAAGTAAAAACAGGCGCAGAGGCTCCAGGCTCTTTTTTGATCTTCTGGTCAGACCGCGCTACGCGCCAATCCGCAACAGCTGCAACGCCAATAAAAACATCCGCTGGCAATGCCTGCTCAACGGCGGCGTTCATTTGCGCGGCGCTTTCAACATGGATCACCTGGCAGGCAGGGGGATCGGCAAGCGCTACCGGACCCGTAATGAGCGTCACACGCGCCCCAGCAGCAGCGGCGGCGCGCGCCAGCGCATGGCCTTGCCGCCCGGACGAGCGATTAGCGATGTAGCGCACCGGATCAATCGCCTCATGGGTCGGCCCTGAGGTGATCAGGACATGCCTGCCGATTAGATTATTTCCAATTGCATGCGAAGGTTGCTGGACGCCTGGTGGCAGGGGTAATTGAGTCTCCTGCTTGCAGGCGGAAATAATCTTGGCGACGAGGTCCTCTACTTCACTCATACGACCCGGGCCAAACTCGCCGCAGGCCATTTCTCCCTCGTCAGGACCGACAATATATGCTCCCTGACTGCGCAATGTATCGATATTCTTTTGGGTGGCTGGATGCGTCCACATACGGACATTCATCGCAGGAGCAAAAACGATGCGCTTATCTGTTGCAAGCAAAAGCGTTGTCGCCAAATCATCGCACAACCCGTTTGCGGCGCGCGCAATAAGATGCGCGGTTGCTGGCGCAACAACAATAAGATCCGCTCGACGCGAGAGCTGAATATGGCCCATTTCCTGCTCGTCAGTTGCAGAAAAAAGCGTCTCATGCACGGCTTCATTGGTTAGACTGACAAAAGCGAGCGGCGAAACAAATTCTTTTGCAGCCGCCGTCATCACAACGCGCACCCGTGCGCCAAGCGCCCGCAAGCGGCGGACAAGATCAAGCGACTTATAGACGGCTATGCCGCCACCTACGATCAGCAAAATCTCTTTATCGCGCAAAGCTTGCGTTAGTTTTTCTCCCACCGGACGCCGCCTCCCTCTAGCGCGGGACAATACATCTTTTGCCTTCAAGGCCAAGCTTATCCGCAATATGCATTGCTTAAAAAGCATAAGACCGGCGGAGAGATCTTTGTCGGGCTTAAGCCCGGTAAAGCGTCTCGGACAAAAAGGCGTCCCTCCCCTCACTAGCTCTTCATCCCCCGCCATGGCAAAGCGAAGAGAATGACTCTCAACTCGCATAGTCCCAAAACGCCGCTTGTGCGCCGATTGACACTGACTAACTTCCGGTCCTATGCGCAGGCCGACTGCATCATCGAAACAAAGCTCGTCGCGCTCATGGGCGAAAATGGCGCGGGCAAAACTAATATTCTTGAAGCGCTCTCAATGTATTCTCCCGGCCGAGGATTGCGTCGCGCCGAATTGACTGAATGCGCGCGGCATGCAGGCCCGGGCGGCTACGCCGTTTCAATTCAACTGGAGACGGAGGGCGGCGTAACCCAATTGGGTCATGGCATGTCTCCAGAGGGAGAACGACGTTTTCGTATTGATCGCGCTCCAATTAGTTCGGCGCGCGCCTTTGCAGATCATTTGCGCGTTCTTTGGCTGACCCCAGCAATGGACGGGCTCTTTTCTGGATCCGCTGGCGAGCGCCGCCGATTTTTGGATCGACTGACATTAGGCGTCGACGCCGATCACGGTCCCAGAGTAAGCCGCATGGAACGCGCGCTGCGTAATCGGAATAAACTTCTTGAAGGCGGCGTTACCGATCGGAGCTGGCTTGATGCCGCTGAAAATGAGATTGCCTCTCTCGGCGTCGCAGTCGCCGCCGGCAGGCGCGAGACAGTCTTGAGGCTTTCAGCGATCGTTGCTCAAGGTAAGGTAGGTCCATTTCCCTGGGCTGAAATCGCTATTGAGGGCGAAATCGAAAACTTGCTTGCGCATCAATCAGCGCTCGTCGTCGAAGAGAGATTTCGGGAACTGCTTGCCGCTTCCCGTAAACGCGATGCCGCCGCTGGGCGCACTCTATGCGGTCCTCAAACCAGCGATCTGGCTGTTCGTCATGGCCCTAAAAATGCTGCGGCGCGCGATTGCTCAACCGGGGAACAGAAAGCCTTGCTCATGGGACTGACTATCGCGCATGCCCGCTTGGTCGCTGCGATGACTGAAAAGGCCCCACTCCTATTGCTTGACGAAGTCGCCGCCCATTTCGACCCTCAACGTCGAGAGGCGCTGTTTTTCGAACTGGAAACGCTAGGCGGACAAGTCTGGATGAGCGGTGCGGACCCAGCGCTTTTCGCTTCATTAGCCAACCGCGCGGATCGTCTCCAGGCGATCGAGGGACAGATCCGCCGAATTCCGTAAATATTCTTTAATTATCAATTATTTGTAATAATTAAGAAATTGTTGACTGCGCGCGCTTTTCGCCCCCCTAGCGCGGGATAGGGAGTATGATGCGGACATCGAATCATAGGCTTTAAAAAACACTCCGAAATCAGCAGGAAAAATGAGCGAGACAGAAAAGCAAACGAAGGACTCCGCTGACTATGGCGCCGACTCTATCAAGGTGCTGCGGGGCCTCGACGCCGTCCGCAAACGGCCCGGAATGTACATTGGCGACACGGATGATGGCACAGGCCTTCATCACATGGTGTATGAAGTCGTCGATAACGCCATTGATGAAGCGCTGGCGGGTCATGCAACCCGCGTCACGGTAACCCTTAATGCCGATGGCTCGGTCACGGTAACCGATAATGGCCGCGGCATTCCGACAGACCTTCACTCGGAAGAAGGCGTTTCCGCTGCTGAAGTCATTATGACGCAATTGCATGCAGGCGGTAAGTTTGATCAAAACTCTTATAAAGTCTCTGGCGGCCTTCATGGCGTCGGCGTGTCTGTCGTCAACGCTCTATCGGTTTGGTTAAAGCTCCGCATTTGGCGCAATGGCAAAGAACACGCCATGACATTCGCCAATGGCGACGCTGTTTCTAAATTGGCGATTGTCGCGGACGCGCCGATTGATGATGGCGTTACAAAGCGCGGCACTGAAGTAACTTTTCTTCCCTCGCCCGCCACCTTCACAATGGTCGAGTTTGATTATGCGACGATTGAACACCGACTGCGCGAGCTTGCTTTCCTCAACTCTGGCGTGCGCATCATTCTTACCGATGCGCGACATGCGGAAGTAAAGAAAGAAGAATTATTTTATGAAGGCGGTCTAGAGGCCTTTGTGCGCTGGCTCGACCGGGCAAAATCGCCGCTTGTTTCAGCTCCAATTTTGATCAACGGCAAGCGGGAGCATATTTCGGTTGAAGTCGCCCTATGGTGGAATGACAGCTATCATGAAAATGTTCTTGCCTTCACCAATAATATCCCGCAACGCGATGGCGGCACGCATCTTGCCGGATTTCGGGCGGCGCTCACGCGACAAATTACCGGCTATGCGGAATCATCCGGCCTAACAAAACGGGAAAAGGTTGATCTCTCGGGAGATGATTGCCGCGAAGGTTTGACGTGCGTGCTTTCGGTAAAAGTGCCGGATCCAAAATTCTCGTCACAGACTAAGGACAAATTGGTTTCCTCGGAAGTGCGTCCTGCGGTTGAAAATATTGTCAATGAAATTTTAGGCCAGTGGTTGGAAGAGCATCCAGCAGAGGCAAAAAATATTGTTTCAAAGGTTGTAGAAGCGGCCGCTGCGCGTGAAGCTGCGCGCAAAGCGCGAGAACTCACGCGACGCAAAGGCGCGCTCGATGTCGCTAATCTGCCAGGCAAGCTTGCAGATTGTCAGGAACGGGATCCCTCAAAATCTGAGCTCTTCATTGTCGAAGGCGACTCTGCCGGCGGCACCGCAAAACAAGGACGCAATCGCGCCTTTCAGGCCGTTCTGCCTTTGCGAGGCAAAATCCTCAATGTGGAGCGGGCCAGATTTGATAAAATGCTTTCCTCAGAGCAGATCGGCACGCTGATCACCGCTCTTGGAACCGGCGTTGGACGCGATGAGTTTAACGCAGATAAATTGCGCTACCACAAAATCATCATCATGACCGACGCCGATGTCGATGGCGCACATATTCGCACGCTAATTTTGACATTTTTCTATCGGCAAATGCCGGAGCTGATTGAGCGCGGACATATCTTTATCGCTCAGGCCCCGCTTTATAAGGTCACCAAGGGAAAATCAGCGCAATATCTGAAAGACGAACGCGCGCTTGAAGATTATCTGATCGATAGTCTGCTGGATGGCGCCATTTTACGCACAGGCTCTGAAGATCGCGCAGGCGCAGATCTGCGCGTAATCCTTGAGGATGCGCGCGCGTTCCGAACTGTTATGCTTAGCCTGCACTCCCGTTACGATCGACATGTAGTTGAACAAGCCGCAATGGCTGGCGCATTGACGCCAAAAAGCGATGAGGCTGAAGCCGCTGCAAATGTTGCAGAAGTCGCGCGTCGTCTTGACGCTATTGCTGAAGAAACCGAGCGCGGATGGAGCGGCGACATTCGCGACGAGGGCTATATTTTCAAACGTACGTTACGCGGCGTAACGCAAGCCGTCATACTTGACTCCGCCTTGCTCCATTCAAGCGAGGCGCGTAAATTACACGAGCGCGCGGCAAATCTGCGAGAGATTTTCTCCGCCCCCGTTACGCTGATTAGGCGCGGCGATGAAGCGCCGCTTTCTGGCCCGATAGCGCTTTACGACGCGATGAACGCCATAGGCCGCAAGGGTCTCGCCATTCAGCGATACAAAGGTCTTGGCGAGATGAATGCAGAGCAACTTTGGGAAACGACGCTCGACCGCGATGCGCGCTCATTGTTACAAGTAAAAGTTAAAGAAGCGGCGGAGGCTGATGATATTTTTGTTAAACTCATGGGTGATGTCGTTGAACCTCGCCGTGAATTTATTCAAGAAAACGCGCTCAGCGTTGCAAATCTAGACGTCTAACCTGGCGTGCGCGCCTCGCCACTCCTGCGATTGATGATCTGCGTTGGAGAGCGCTGCGACGCGCGGGGTCGGGCGCGTCAAAAACTTTGTGAAATCGAATCTGCGCTAGCGACCCGCTTTAACGCAGCGCTCGCAAATGGCGACATTAAAATCTCAACCCGCGACTGCCTCAGGCTCTGCACTACGGCGCCGGTGATCCGACTAGAGCCCTCAGGAGACGTCTATGCTGGGATCGAGATTAACGAACTGCTCATTGAAATAAACAAGACCTTGGCGGGAGAGCGCTCATAACCCGGCCGCCCTATCGCAATTAAGAGGGAAGACTAGTGAACTTTTTCACGCTTTCATGCGATAAAGCCTGATGGCTGCAACGATTCGTAACGCCTTCGATCCTGGCTTTGGCGTTTATGTCCATTGGCCATTTTGCCTGTCTAAATGCCCCTATTGCGATTTTAATAGCCATGTGCTCAATTTTTTTTGGCGGCGGCACGCCCTCTCTCATGTCTCCCTCAACTGTGGAAGCCATCTTGGGACAAATCGCGCGTCGCTGGTCGCTCGCGAAAGATGTTGAAATTACCCTAGAGGCCAATCCCACGAGCGTCGAAGCATCGCGCTTTAAAGGCTTTAAAGCTGCTGGCGTTAATCGCGTTTCTCTTGGCGTTCAGGCGCTGAATGATATTGATTTACGAGAACTCGGTCGGCAGCATTCGGTCGCTGAAGCATTGATGGCGGTTGAAATCGCTAATAGCGTTTTCCAACGCACGTCATTTGATCTCATTTATGGACGCGCGCAACAAACGCCCGCCGCCTGGCGTAAGGAACTAGAACTTGCGTTGGCCCGCCAGCCTGAACATATCTCACTCTATCAACTGACCATTGAACCAGACACAATGTTTGAACGCATGGTCAAAGCCGGCAAAATGCTCGTTCCCGACGCGGATACGCAACGCGCCCTTTGGGATGTGACTCAGGAAGTCACCGCGCGCTATGGATTGCCAGCCTATGAAGTTTCCAACCACGCCCGCCCAGGGGCGGAATCTCGGCATAATCTCGTTTATTGGCGTTATGGGGAATATGCTGGCGTTGGCCCTGGGGCGCATGGACGTCTGGTTACGGCGCGCGGACGACGCGCGCAATCGACGGAGCGCCATCCTGAGATGTGGCTCACTTGTGTCGAGACGGAAGGCCATGGGGTTGTTGAGGATGAATTGCTCAACAGCGAACAGGAAGGCGATGAATTCCTGTTGATGGGCTTACGTCTGCGTGAAGGCATTGACCCACAACGCTATTTTCTCCTTACGGGAAAAAAACTGTCGCAATCGCGCATCAGCGAGTTGATTGGCGATGGTTTAGTTGAATTTACAAGAGACAATCGCCTTCGCGTGAGCTCTGAAGGCTTCCCTGTTCTCGACGCTGTTGTTGCCGATCTCGCAGCCTGATACGATCGCTCATGCAGCCAATCAGCGTAGCTGTCATGCTGAGCGGGACGCGCTAAAATTTTTCTGATTGTCTTTTTTGCTCTCAGCGCTTATTTCACCTTAACATTTCCAGCGTCATCGGCTGCACCGTCCCAGCTCTCTTTCTGGCGAATTAATCTATGACGCGCGCGCTTACCTCTCTCGACGATCTCCTCGCACACGGACTTATTCCGGCGCATGCATCGTTAGAAGCTTTGAAAGAGGTTGCAACGCGCTATAGCATCGCCATCACGCCGGAAATCGCGCGCGCCCTCTCGCCTAAAGAACTCGATAGTCCCATTGCGCGACAATTTCTGCCAGACGCGCGAGAGTTGACCCAACTCTCTCATGAAAGCCTCGATCCAATCGGCGATCAGACTCATAGTCCCGTAACAGGCGTTGTGCATCGTTATGCTGACCGCGTTTTATTGAAACTATTGACGGTTTGTCCTGTTTATTGTCGCTTTTGCTTTCGTCGAGAAACTGTTGGTCGCGGCAAAGGGGATCTTCTCAACAAGGACGAAATTGATGCTGCTCTTGGTTATATCGCGGCGCATCCAGAGATTCATGAGATCATTCTGACTGGCGGCGACCCGATGATGCTCTCTGCGCCGCGCATCGCCTTAGTTGCAGAAAAAATTTCGGCTTTGAGCCATATTCGCGTGTTGCGCGCGCATACGCGCGCGCCAACAGCGGCGCCGCATCTCGTGACGCGGGAATGGCTCGATGCGCTCAAGCAAAGCGGCAAAGCGCTCTATGTCGTTTTGCATATTAATCATTCACAAGAATTAACTGAGAATGCGCGGACAGCAATTGAAAGAATTCGCTCAGCTGGCATTGCCTTATTTGCTCAAAGCGTGTTGCTGGCGGGCGTCAATGACGATGTTACGACGCTTGAGCGCCTTATGCGCGATCTCATGGCGGCGCAAATTAAACCCTATTATCTTCATCATCCTGATTTAGCGCCAGGAACCGCCCATTTTCGCCTAGATCTGAAAAAGGGCCAGGAAATTTATCGTCAACTCAGCCAACGTTTGAGCGGACTCTCCCTGCCAACTTATGTTTTGGATTTACCGGGCGGTTTTGGCAAAATACCAATTTCAGCGGCAACGGCGCAAGAACAAGGCCCTGGCTTGTGGCGTATCTTAGACCGATCAGGCCAACAGCGCCTTTATCAGGAATAATCAGCTCGTTACTTTATCTCGCCCCAACATTGACGCGATTTCTATATAAGAAATTCTGAGAGATTACAGGGAGAATATCTCACTTGCGTATATTCAGAATTCTTCTCGCTCTAAGCCTTTTTATCTGCGGTATCGGAAGTTCCGCAGGCGATGAAGCAGGACTGACTGTCGATCAGATCAATCAGAAGCTTGATCTCAGCCGCATCATTTTAGACGAGGCGCATAAGAGTCTCGAAGACGCAAATCTAACAGACGTCCAGCTAAGACAATTACGCGAACGCATTGATCCGCTTCGTGGAGATCTTGAAAAAACCATTGATTGGCTCACGCCGCGACTTTCTGCAGTCGACGCGCGTTTAAAAGAACTCGCTCCCGCCGTCAAACCCTCCGACCTCCCCGATAAACAAGCTGAACCCGCCAATAAATCTCCAACCGCAAAATCGGAAACAGCGCCTGTTAGCGCAAAAGCAGAACGCTCAAGCGCGCCGCAAACGCCTAATAGGGGCCAGATAAATAGGCCTCTTTCCAGCCAAGACGCCAAAGGGCCGCCTGCTCAGCAGGGCGGCGCGATAAACGCCACAGCCGAAGCCGCCGCTAGCGCAGAGCTTACTGAGCAACGCAAGATTTTTGACGCAACGGACGCGACGCTAAAACGCGCGCGGGCCATGCTGCTCGAAACCAAGCAAATTTCGCTCACAATTGTTGCGCGAATGCGCGATCTATTCACACGCTCGCTCTTTTTAAGAACGGATGGTTTCTTTTCGCCAAGTCTTTGGCGGGCAGCGCTTTCCGACGCACCCTGGGTCTATGATCAAACGCGTTATTTTTGGCAGGATGAGCGGGCGAATTTTGTTTCTCGATTAGGCGATCATCAAACTGACTTTCTAACGGTTCTTGCCTGTATTTTTTTAGCAACGCCGCCAGCTTTCTTTTTGGCGCGCCGCATCTTGAGACGTAAAGAGTCAAATCTCCAGCCGACAAAAGCCCGCCGCGCCGCTGCTGCTGGCTGGAGCGCGCTGATTATCGCAGCGACGCCTGTCGCAACCGCTCTGGCTATTGGTTATGCTTTGAGCGCTTATAATCTCTTAGATGCGAATGGCGCATTACTCTTTGAGCGGCTCTTTGAAGGCGTCGCCCGCATTGCATTTGTTTATGCGATCGCTCGAGCTGTATTTGCGCCCTTGCATGAACATTGGCGAGTGTTGAATCCAGGAGACCGTCGGGCGCGGATTTACGTTCGGCTGTTGACCTTAGCTGCGATGATCTTGTCAATTACCCGTGTTATTGAACAGATTGAAGCGATTGTTCAAGCCAGCGTGCAGGTCGTCATTATCACCCGGGGCTTTGGCGTGATGCTCATTGCCCTGCTTATCGCACTTCCACTTCTGACGCTTTCGGAGGATGAGGAAACAGTCGCTGCAACCGCACAAGGCCGCGACTGGATCGCACTTATTAAAACGCTGAGCGCATTAGCTTTAGCGCTAATCATTGGCGCCTGCGCAATCGGCTATGTCTCTTTCGCCAATTTTATGATCCTCCAAGCGGCATGGCTCGGGGCGGTAATGTTTCTGCTCTACGTTCTCGTCGTACTTTGCGTCAGCGGCGCAGAGACAGCTTTCTCCGCAAATAATTTCTTTGGGCGCAATCTCATGCGCAGCCTTGGCCTCAACAAAGATCAACTCGCGCCAATGGGCGTCTTAATTGGCGGCGTTTTAACTGTTGTTGCTTATTTCGCCGCCGCGCTGCTGGCGCTCGCGCCCTGGGGCTATCAATCCAATGATTTTCTAGCAAATATTCGCGCGGCCTTTTTCGCCATTAAAATTGGCGATGTAACACTATCGCCTTACGGCGTGATTGGCGCGGCGCTCATTTTTGTTTCTCTCCTTGCCATAACGCAAGCATTCCGGCGCTGGCTAGATATAAAATTTTTACCTCTAACGAGGCTTGATCATGGATTTCGAAATTCTATTAGCGCAACGCTTGGCTATATTGGCTTCATCCTTGCTGCAATCCTCGCGCTTTCTTATCTGGGCATTGGCTTTGACAAACTAGCAATTGTAGCTGGCGCGCTTTCGGTTGGAATTGGTTTTGGCCTCCAATCGATCGTCAATAATTTTGTCTCGGGTCTTATCTTGTTATGGGAGCGCGCTATTCGCGTCGGCGACTGGGTCGTTCTGGGCGAGGAACAGGGTTATGTGCGACGCATTAATGTGCGCTCAACGGAAATTGAGACATTTGATCGCGCGACGATGATTGTTCCCAACTCAAATCTAGTCACTGGCGTTGTCAAAAATTGGCTGCGCGGCGATCGCGTAGGGCGCATTAAAATCGCTCTCGCGCCGAGCGCCGCTGTCGATCCGGAACAGGTGCGCGACATCATGCTTGCCGCTGCGCGGGCGCAAACGGATGTGTTGCGCATTCCTGCGCCACAGGTCATGCTGCTTGGCATGGAGACGACGAGTTTTAGATTTGAGCTGTGGTGTTACGTAGAAGATGTTGAAAAATCCGCGCGCATTCGCAGCGATTTACATTTTGATCTTTATAAACGGCTAAAAGAGGCCGGTATCAATATCGCCGCTGCTGCATCGCCAGCGCCGACAACGATTTTACAAATTCCCGACCTTGAAAAACTCGCGGCGGCGGCGGCGGCTACAGCGCTTACACTGGGGTCTGAGGTGACCGACAAAATTACAGAAATGGAGAGCGCCAGTGAAACCCTGCGCGCGCAAGGCGTTGGCGGCGCATCTTCCTCCACGCGAGACGAAGAAGCATCATCTGGCTAAAAGAATTATCCCTACCGCAGATTTGATCGGCTTATTCCCCCCTCACCCGACGCATGCTAGACGAGGTCTGCAAAGACCTCCAAGGAAACGCCCCTCGCTCATGTCGACTGTCATCACCCGATTTGCGCCCTCGCCGACAGGTTTTCTCCATATTGGCGGCGCGCGAACAGCCTTATTCAATTGGCTTTACGCCAAGCGCCACGGCGGCAGGATGATGCTGCGGATTGAAGATACGGACCGCGAACGCTCCACGCAAGCGGCGATTGACGCAATTATCGACGGCATGAAATGGCTAGGTCTCGATTGGGACGGCGACATTATTTATCAATTCTCACGCGCCGCGCGCCATCAAGATGTAGCGAAGGAATTACTCGCCAGCGGTAAAGCCTATTATTGCTACGCGTCTCAACAAGAACTTGATGAAATGAGAGAATTGGCTCGCGCGGAAAAGCGCCCGCCCCGTTATGATGGACGCTGGCGCGATAGAGACGCAAGCCAAGCGCCAGAAGGCGTCTCTCCAGTTGTGCGCATCAAAGCTCCTTTAAGCGGCGAAACCGTCATAGAGGACGCGGTGCAAGGCCGCGTCGTATTTCCCAATAAGGATATTGATGATTTTGTGTTGCTGCGTTCTGACGGTACGCCGACCTATATGCTGGCCGTCGTTGTTGACGACCATGATATGGGCGTTACGCAAATTATTCGAGGCGACGATCATCTCACTAATGCCGCGCGTCAGACCGTGATTTATGAGGCCATGGGATGGCGCGCGCCTGCTTTTGCCCATATTCCCCTTATTCACGGGCAAGACGGCGCGAAGCTCTCAAAGCGGCATGGCGCGCTGGGCGTCGATGCTTATCGCGCAATGGGCTATCTCCCCGCCGCGTTGCGCAATTACCTTGTCAGGCTTGGCTGGTCTCAAGGCGATCAAGAATTTTTTTCGCTTGAAGAAATGATCGCTGCATTTGATCTTGGCCAAGTGCATCGCTCCCCTGCGCGATTTGATTACGCAAAACTAGAAAATATGAATGGCCATTATTTGCGCGACGCCAATGATGATGACTTATTAAAAGCGCTGATCGATACGCTGCCCTATCTCACTGGCGGCGTAGAACTCGCGCAGCAGCTTGACGCAACAAAACAAAATCAATTACGCGCGGCGCTTCCTGGTCTTAAAGCGCGCGCCAAAACGCTTAATGAACTTGTCGACGGCGCAGCGCGCTGGGTCCAAAGCTTAACGATCTTGAGAGCTGGGACGCACAAAGCACAGAGACGGTCGTGCGCGAGACGGCGGAAAATCTCGGCGTTAAATTGGGCGAAGTCGCACAGCCGCTACGCGCGGCGCTGACGGGCCGGGCGACCTCGCCAGGTATATTTGATGTGCTTGAAATTCTTGGACGTGAAGAGAGTATCGCCCGGGTCAAAGATCAAAGCGCCTAACCGCCTGCCTAGAATGCATGCGAAATGCTTCTCGAAGGGCGAGGAAGACAGGCGGATCGCAAAGTTTCTCAGCTTGACAGCTTGCGCCGTTAAGATAGTTTTTGTGCGGTGCACAAGATGTTGATGCGAGACGGGCGGTGCATGAAGACAGTCTTTCTATGCCACGGCGAGGCTAACGCCTGCCGTTATGCGCTTCTTCTGCGGCGCCATTGCCGCACGCCATTAGAACTGACTGCCAAGAAGGGTTCATCATGAGCGAACATAAGGCTAGCTTAACGGTCGAGGGAAAATCGATCGATTTACCCGCACGCGCAGGCACGATGGGTCCTTCCGTTTTGGACATTCGGAATCTTTATGGCGCGACCGAAATGTTCACTTTCGATCCCGGCTTCACATCCACCGCCTCTTGCGAGTCTAAAATTACCTTCATCGACGGCGATGCCGGCGTTCTGCTCTATCGAGGCTATCCGATTGATCAACTCGCTGAGCACGGCGACTTTCTCGAAACCTGCTATCTGCTTCTTTACGGCGAGTTGCCCTCAGCTGCAGAGAAAGCCAATTTTGACTATCGCATTACGCGTCACACCATGGTGCATGAGCAAATGGCGCGCTTCTTCCAGGGTTTCCGCCGCGACGCACATCCTATGGCGGTAATGGTGGCGTCTGTTGGCGCGCTTTCGGCGTTTTATCATGACTCAACTAACATCGCCGATCCTGTCGAGCGCATGGTCGCCTCCACGCGTATGATCGCAAAAATTCCAACTCTTGCCGCCATGGCGTATAAATATTCAGTCGGGCAGCCTTTTGTTTATCCAAAAAATGATCTCGATTATACGTCAAATTTCTTACGCATGTGCTTTGCCGTTCCCTGCGAGGAATATAAGGTCAATCCAGTTCTTGCGCGTGCGCTCGATCGTATTTTCATATTGCACGCAGACCATGAGCAAAACGCGTCAACCTCGACTGTGCGACTTTCGGGTTCATCTGGCGCAAATCCTTTTGCCTGTATTGCTGCTGGCATCGCCTCGCTTTGGGGCCCTGCGCATGGCGGCGCGAATGAAGCTGTGCTAAAAATGCTGGGCGAAATCGGCACAGTTGAGCGGATTCCGCAATTTATCGCGCGCGCAAAAGATAAGAACGATCCCTTCCGCCTGATGGGTTTTGGCCACCGTGTCTATAAAAACTATGATCCGCGGGCGAAAATAATGCAACGCACGACGCGCGAAGTATTGAATGAACTTGGCGTAAAAGACACGCTGCTTGACGTTGCAATCGAATTAGAGCGCATCGCGCTGTCAGACGAATATTTTATCGAAAAGAAGCTCTATCCAAATATCGACTTTTATTCTGGCATTACGCTCAAGGCCATGAATTTCCCGGTCGCCATGTTCACGGTTCTTTTCGCCGTTGCGCGCACTGTTGGTTGGATTGCGCAATGGAAGGAAATGATTGAGGATCCGGGATCTAAAATCGGTCGTCCGCGCCAGCTCTACACGGGCGAAAAACGCCGCGACTACGTCCCCATGTCAAAGCGCTAATCCGAATTATGCCCGTCGCAGATTAGGACAGCGATTGATCTACCCAAGGCCTATGACTTTGGATTAGATGCTTGAGTGCTGCGTTGCTAGCCCGGAGCGGGATTGTCGCATTTATCGGATCTTATTTTTGAGACGCGGATCGCTGCGGAAAGCCTGGCGGATTTCCTGTCAGGCGGACGGCTGCGTCTGGGCGTAACTGGTCTCTCCCGGTCTGGGAAAACTGTCTTCATCACAGCGCTGGCGCACCAACTCACCCGGGCGCTCGCCGCAGAAAATCAATCACAGCTACCGGTCTTTCGCGCGCTCGCAGAGGATCGCTTACGGGCCGCCCATCTTGATCCCCAGCCGGATTACAGCGTGCCGCGCTTCGCCTATGAGGAGCATCTTGCGGCCTTAACAGGTCCAGAGCGCCATTGGCCGCAGTCAACGCGACGCATTTCCGAATTACGCGTTTCGCTCGAATTTGACTCATCCGCCTGGTCGCTGCGCCATTTTGGAAAAAAAACACACCGTGTCGATATCGATATTGTCGATTATCCAGGAGAGTGGCTGCTCGATCTCCCCCTACTGACAAAGTCCTTCGCAGACTGGTCGCGGGAGACCTTAACGGCGGCGAGCGCACAATCGCGCGCGCCAATCGCTGAGGCTTGGCGGCGCGAAACGGCCGCAACTGATCCCAAATCTCGCTATAGCGAGGATACCGCGCAGAAGCTGACCAAACTTTTTACCCATTATCTTCTTCAAGCTAAAACTGAACGCTTCGCCCTTTCTACCTTGCCGCCAGGCCGGTTTCTCATGCCCGGCGACCTTGAAGGCTCCCCCGCGCTCACCTTCGCGCCTCTCATGGGCATCTCTGGCGAAGAGTTACCCTATCGTAGCCTTGGCCGAGAGATGGAGCGCCGTTATGAAGCCTATAAAAACCAAGTCGTCCGGCCCTTTTTCCATGACCATTTTGCGCGTCTTGATCGACAAATTGTTCTTGTCGACATGCTAGCTGCGCTTAATTCTGGTCCTGTGGCGGTGCGCGATCTTGAAACAGCGCTCGCCGAGGTCTTGATGGCCTTTCGAACTGGACGCAGCAATCTTCTTACGACGATGTTTCGGCCAAAGATCGACCGCATTCTCTTTGCCGCCACGAAAGCCGATCATCTACACCACACCAGTCATGATCGACTTGAGGCGATTTTGCGCCTATTGACCGCGCGCGCCATCAACCGCGCAGAGGGCGTCGGCGCAGAGATTGGCGTTATCGCCTTGGCTGCTGTTCGCGCGACTCGGGAGGCCTTAGTTCGTCATGAAGGAGAGCAACTCATGGCGATCGTGGGCGTTCCGATGAGGGGCGAGCGAATTGGCGATGAAACTTTTGATGGAAAAAGCGAAGGGGCAATTTTTCCAGGCGATTTACCCAAAGATCCGCAAGAGGCTTTTGAGGGGGACGCTTTAGGACTCGCAGATGAGGAAGCGGAATACCGTTTTCTTAAATTTCGACCGCCCCTTGCAAAAATAGGCGCCGACCAGCTTCCTTTGCCCTTAGCCCATATTCGCCTCGATCGGGCGATTGAATTTTTGATTGGCGATCGCCTCAAATAACTTCTTATTTTTTGGTTCAATAGATTAACATAAATATATGATTTTTATATGTTAAAATCAACTTTTTTATGTAAATTATTCCCCAGCCTATCTACAAGCGCGTATAATTTGGCAAAAATCTGTTAAATAGTGGCGCCAACTCGCGATTGGGATGAGGTAAGGCTACTGCCCTTCTTGAAATAAATTATTTACAGATTTCAGCCACATCTTCCCCCTTAGTCCAAAGCATGAAGGGGAAAGCTTTACTCTCGCCGATCTTCAGGAAAAACTCAGCCAGCTGCGGTCGGCGGCGGCACTTAAAGGGGCGCGTAACTCGACAAGTCTAGCCGCTTCCTGTATGAGACCGACCATAAATCAAAAACAGCGTCCCGAAACGCTCGTCAGTCCACAGTGGCCTAGACGAAACGGTAAAGGTTTAAACATGAATCTCATCGAACAACTTGAGGCCGAACAGGCCCAAAAACTCATTGCGGGCAAAAAAATCCCTGATTTCCGTCCCGGCGATACAGTTATCGTCAATGTAAAGGTGAAAGAAGGCGAGCGTAGCCGCGTCCAAGCCTATGAAGGCGTCGTCATCTCTCGCCAAGGCGGCGGGCTCAACGAAAGCTTCACCGTCCGTAAGATTTCATATGGGGAAGGCGTCGAACGCGTTTTTCCAATTCACGGCCCACTCATCGACTCCATAAAATTGACCCGGAGAGGCAAAGTGCGCCGCGCAAAGCTCTATTATCTTCGGGATCGCCGCGGCAAGTCTGCGCGTATCGCTGAACGGATTGAAACAAAGGCGAAGGCTGAATCTTAAAAATCGCTTCGCTTTCAGCAGCATCTTTACCGCTCGGCGTCTTGCGCTGAGCGGTTTTTTTTAACTCTGCAACGGCGCATTGAGCACCCAACGGTGCCCAAAGGGATCCTTAAGCGAGGCATAACGCGTGCCCCAAAAAGAATCCGTCGGCTGCGTTTCAATTTTTGCGCCCAGTTTGGCGGCGCGCGCGCAAACTTCATCAACTTCAGCCGCGCTATCATATTCAAGGCTGATCGATACCGTCGCAATATCTCCTGGAACCGGCAATCGCGTTTGGCCAAGTTCAGGGAAAAAATCCGCCAGCATCACTGAGCCGCCATTGATCTCCAGCTCACAATGAGCGACGCGCAATCCGTCTAGCGCTGGCATATAGGCTTTCTGACGCGCGTAAAACGCCCCAGTATAAAAAGCGATCGCGGCCGCCGCCGGACTCACGGTTAGATAGGGCGCGACTCTGGGACGACTCATTCCGTCTCCTTGCTTTGCGCGACCAGCGGGTCGCCCCACTCTTTTCGACGCATTTCTTTATAAAGAGCCTTATCGCGCCGCGCCGTAAAAGTCTCCTCAATTCCACTGGTTGTGCAAAGACGCATATAAACTCCGGCTTTGCCAATTTGAGGCGGGCCAATAAGACGCGCTGAGAAGGTCCTAGCTGCGGGTTGTCGTCCGAGAATGAGGTAGGAAAATTTTTCATCTTCAAAAGGCGTCCGCGCCTCTTTTAAAAATTGATGGTCTTTTGAGCGGGATAATCGCGTCGTGAAATGACACCAATCCCCTATTAGCGGGCAGGCTGCTTCATGAGGACAAGGCGCCAGCAATTGCGCCCCTTTCAGCAAAAGATGCGCCCGGACTCGCATCAGCCGGGCATAGTCCCGCGAGGTGCCAGGTTCAACAATCACAAAAATCTCGGCGCCCGTAGACGCCCAGAGGCGCTCTGCGCTCTCAATTAACGCGCTTTCGGGAGCTTCGGTTAAAGCATAAGAGACAACAACGAGTTCGGCCTGGATATTGGGCGCTGAAGTGACAAAGTCTCGATTGAGAAACTGCGCCTGGCCCAGTAAGGAGGCGCCGCTCTCTTGAGCCAACTCTCCCGCCAATTTAAGAAAGACGGCGCTTCGATCTAACAATAACGCGCGATCTAAACTCGGCCAGATCGCTTGCGCTGCATAGGTAGCCGCACCCAGACCGCAGCCCACGTCACCGATCGAAACGGGGGCAAAATCTGGCCGGATCTCAGCCAATCGGGTCAAAACATGCGCTACTGCCGCAAAGGTCGCCGGCATGCGCGTCAGCGCGTAGGAGAGCGCATCCGACTCATCCCGAATTGTCGCCGCAGTCGTTGCATGGAGGCGATAACCCGATGAGAGGGCTTGTGCGCGGGAGCGGAGTTCTTGCCGGGAACGCCCTTCGAGCCGCTTAGTAAGCGCCTGCAAAAGGGCGGCGGGCATATGCGGCTGGCCGGGGGTCATTTTGTCCTCAACAGCCATCTGCGCGGCAAGTCTCTTCCATGCGGCTTGCGTTACGAGTAGAAGAACCTCAATTCAAGAGCAAGACTAGAGAAGCGTTAAGGGAACACCACACATGGCCGCCAATTCGACCGCGCCGCGCACGCTATATGATAAGATATTTGACGATCATGTTGTTGATCGTCAGGATGATGGCTCCTGCCTTCTCTATATTGACCGCCACCTTGTGCATGAAGTCACAAGCCCACAAGCCTTCGAAGGATTGCGCTTATCGGGGCGTCGTGTGCGGGCGCCGCAAAAGACGCTCGCTGTCGTCGATCACAATGTGCCGACGACGGATCGTTCGCAGCCGATCACTGACCCAGAAAGTAAGGCGCAAGTTGAACAACTTGCTCAAAACGCCAAAGACTTTGGCGTTGAATATTATAACGAACATGACACGCGCCAGGGCGTCGTTCATATCGTCGGCCCTGAACAAGGATTTACGCTACCAGGCATGACAATCGTCTGCGGCGATAGTCATACATCAACACACGGCGCCTTTGGCGCGCTTGCGCATGGTATCGGCACATCAGAAGTCGAGCATGTGCTCGCAACGCAAACGCTGATCCAGAAAAAAGCCGCTAATATGCTTGTGCAAGTCGACGGCGCATTAGCGGAAGGCGCGACGGCGAAAGATTTAATTCTGGCAATTATTGGCGAGATTGGCACAGCTGGCGGCACTGGTCATGTGATTGAATATGCGGGTCAAGCTATCCGCGATTTATCAATGGAAGGACGCATGACCGTCTGTAACATGTCCATTGAAGGCGGCGCGCGCGCCGGCCTCGTCGCGCCCGACGCCAAGACTTTCGCTTACTTAAAAGATCGACCGAAAGCGCCAAAAGGAGCCGATCTTGATGCTGCGCTCCGCTACTGGGAAACGCTGTTTTCAGATGAGGGGGCCCATTTTGACAAAGTTATTCGTCTCGACGCCGCAAATCTGCCGCCCATCGTAACTTGGGGCACATCGCCTGAGGACGTCGCGCGTATTGACGGCGCTGTGCCGACGCCCGCTTCAGCTAAAACGCCGCAAAAACGCGCAGCAATTGAACGCGCTTTGGAGTATATGGGCCTTAAGGGCGGCGAGCGCATGACAGATATTGAGATCAATCGCGTCTTCATTGGCTCTTGCACCAATGGCCGCATAGAAGATTTGCGCGCTGCCGCCAAAATCATTGATGGCAAAAAAGTGCACGCGCAGGTCAACGCTATGGTTGTTCCTGGTTCTGGTCTTGTAAAAGCGCAAGCAGAAGCGGAAGGATTAGATAAAATCTTTCTTGCCGCAGGATTTGAATGGCGCGAACCTGGATGCTCGATGTGTTTGGCGATGAATCCAGATCGCTTAGCCCCAGGCGAACGGTGCGCCTCTACCTCCAACCGTAATTTCGAAGGCCGGCAAGGCTTCAAGGGCCGCACCCATCTTGTTTCGCCCGCTATGGCCGCCGCGGCGGCTGTCGCGGGACGCTTCGTCGACGTCCGCAACTGGAAATAAAACACATCCGATGATGCTGAAATTTTTTCTTTCGCACGCGCGCAGCCCCTCATGCGCGCGTGGTCGATAAAGTAGATCTTTATTCAAATTTCTGTTTGGAAAAAATTAAAAACATCAAACCCTTGAACCGCGGTCCACGACTGGCGTCCATAACACCTGTTCAATGCGCTCTGCCTGAGTTGCTAACATAATTAGGCGATCAAAACCCAAAGCGACGCCGCTCGCTGCTGGCATATGCGCAAGCGCTAAAATAAAATCTTCGTCTATTGGATAATATTCTGCATAAATTTCTTTCTTCTTGGCCATTTGTTCTTCAAACCGCCGACGCTGCTCAAGCCCATCGGTGAGTTCAACAAATCCATTGGCGAGTTCGACGCCGCAAACATAAAATTCAAAACGATCGGCAAAACGCGGATCATCCGCTTTAGCCTGCGCCAAAGCCGCTTCGCTCAATGGATAATCCACTAAAAATGTCGGTCGTCCCCGACCCAATTCACATTCTATCTTTTGCGTTAAAATCTTACTGAAAAGGTCAGACCAATTATCATCTACGCTTACACGCACCCCAATGCTTTGCGCTGTCTCAGCAAGCTTCGCTTGATCGTCAAGAATGGTCTCCAGATCAATATTGACGTAGCGCTTAAAGGCTTCGCAAACAGTTATTCGTTCTGGCGCAGCATAGGGATCGCATGACATCTCGCGCCATAAAAATTCTTTTGCCTGCGCGGTATCCGCGACACACGACAGAAGCTGCGCGCAATCCGCCATCGCTTCCTTGACGCCGGCCCCTGCGCGATACCACTCTAGCATGGTGAATTCTGGATGATGCAAAGGCGTGCGTTCACGATTGCGAAAGGCGCGCGCCAGCGTATAAATTTTGCTCTCGCCTGCGCTTAGCAGCTTTTTGCAGGAAAATTCCGGCGAGGTGTTGAGATAAAGCTGACTGCGTGAGCCTGAAGCGCTCACCAGCTCTGTGGCGAAAGCCGAGATATGCGTCTCATTGCCGCCGGAATATTGTAAGATTGAGGTCTCAACCTCGGAAAAACCCCGAGAATCATAGAATTGGCGGGTCGCTGCGGTTATTTTACGCCGCGCGCTAAGAAATGGCCGGCGATCCGCATAGACATCCTGGCTCCACCAGGGCGACGAGCGCGTCATATAGCCTCCCCTCGAGCGCCTGGATTGCCGGCGCGCCTGAAATATGGTCTTTCCCCGTCCATAGACCAGCCGGACCGCAACCGGCAATCAACTGCGACTGGGCCTACGCAGACAGAAGGAAGCCAAAAGTGAAAGTCATCGCCAGTTCAATCCGTAAAGGCAATATTATTGAGCGAGAGGACGGCCAACTTTATGTTGTGCTCACCGCGGAAAGCTTCTTCCCAGGCAAGGGCACTCCAACCACGCAAATTGACATGCGCCGACTTTCAGACGGCGTGAAAGTTTCCGATCGCTATAAGACGACCGAACAAGTCGAACGCGCCTTTGTTGAAGATTTGGACTTTACATATCTCTACAGCGACGATGACGGCCACCATTTTATGAACCAACAAAATTATGAACAAGTTGCTGTTCCCAGCGATGTCATTGGCGATCAGGCGCAGTGGCTGCAAGAAAATATGAATTGCATCGTCTCAATTTTTAATTCAACGCCCGTGGCTATTCAATTACCGCCGCGCGTCACGCTAGAAATTCTTGAAACAGAACCTGCGATGAAAGGGCAAACCGCCTCCTCTTCCTATAAGCCTGCAAAGCTTTCCAATGGCGCGCGCGTCATGGTTCCGCCGCATATCCAACCCGGCACGCGCGTCGTTATACAAACAGAAGACGGCGCCTATGTTGAACGGGCAAAAGATTAACCCGCCTTCATCATAATTTGGCAAGAAAACGTCTTAGCTTTCGAGACAAAGGCGCTGGCGCTTTCAATTCGCACTCCCAGACAACAAGCCGACGCCAACCCATTAAGCTAAGAGTGGCGTGCAGCGCGGCGTCACGATTGCGATTGCGGTCAATTTTTTCGCGCCAATAAGCGACATTGCTTTTTGGGATCCGCGCCCCGCGGGGACAATCATGGCCATGCCAGAAACATCCATGAACAAAAATCGCTTTCTTGCGGCTAAGATAGGCGATGTCTGGAACGCCCGGCACATCTCGACGGTGGAGACGATAGCCGGGCGCAAATTGGCGCAATAAGGCGCGGACAGCGAGTTCAGCCGAGGTGTTTTTAGATTTGACTGCGCGCATGATCGCAGAGCGCTTCCTCCGCGCATCGCGATCAGGCGGCGACCCGGACATACGCCGCCTGAATTAAAGGCTCTAATAAATGAGCGGCAATGTGCCGAACGACGGGCGCGACCACGCCATCGCCTGTCAGATGATAGGCTGCGCTGTAAGCAGCAGGCAAAATATAATTTTCAGGCAACCCCATCAACCGCGCCGTCTCGCGCGCGGAAAGCAACCGCGAACGAATCTTTTTACCCTCTACAAGCAGAATATATTGCCGACTTGAGCCCCCCGATGGCGTACGCAAACATCCTGCGACGCCATCAAATCGCACTTCGGCGCGTTGAACTTTAACGCCGCTTTCAATACGCGTTCGGCGATAGAGCGCGCCGACCCATCTCTGGCCTGAGCGTTGCGCCTGAAGAAGTTTTTCTTGATGAAGCGGGTTCATCAAATTAATCAATGTCTGTGTTTGCGCGACATTATGCCAAGCGACATCTTGCGGCTGTTCTTCGATCACGGCAAGTAAGGAAAGCGCTTGCGCCTTTGGCGTCGGCAAGGACCACCACAGCCAATGGGCGCGTAACGCCTGTGGTAGTTGCGCATAGCTTTTCTGCACCGCTTGAGTATGAAAGGGGCCTTGCGCATGAGGACTAATTAAGTCAGCGGGAAGCCTCGCATCTTGGGCGAGCGCAATGATAAAGAGTCTGGGACGCGATTGAGGCACGAATAACGCCGCATCAAGAACTAGCGCGCCATAACGATAATTCTCTTCGGCTAGCGCAGCGCATAATTGAATGAAATCTTTTCCGCCCCGAGCGCTCAACGCGCCGCATACATTCTCTAAGACAATTAATTTTGGCGCCCGTTGCGCTTGCTTTAATTCTTTTACCAATCGCCAGAAAGGCCAGAAGCTGCCAGAACGCGCTCCATTCAGTCCTGCGCCTGCTCCCGCCAATGACAGATCCTGGCACGGAAAAGATCCCCAAATGAGATCGGCGCTCTCGGGAAGGTGCGCCACAGAGACGTTACGGACATCTCCCTCAAATAAGACGTCGCTTCCCCAATTAGCACGGTAGGTTTCTGTTTTTTTATGATCAAAATCATTGGCGAATAAACATCGCCAGCCCTCGCCTAAACCAGCGCGGGCCATACCGCCGCCTGCAAAAAATTCATAAAAACTCGGCTTATGGACCATAACCGCCTCAAACGCGCCGCCCAAACAACCTCAAGAATCATCAGCGTCAATCATCATATGATTGCGCAATCAGGCTGAAATCACCATAACATGCACGGTTGGTTTCTTACCCCAAACGCCATTAACCGCGCCGCGAACGGAGCGCTCAATCGCCGTCGAGAGCGAATCCGCATCGCGCCGGCGCTGACGCGGCAGACCTTCAAATGTCGCAAACAGCGCCTCATCAATTACCGATCCCATTTCCTCGCCAAACTTTCCGCGCTTGGGAACGCCGGCAAAAACAACATCAGGATCGCCAACCATATCGCCGGTTTTATTCACTGCAATTGCGATTGAAATAACGCCAGAAAAGGAAAGCTTACTCCGCTCGCGCACAACGCCATCGGTTTCATTTAGAACAACATCGCCATCTTTTAATAAGCGACCGCTTGGCGTCTCTCCAATGACTCCGGGGTCGCCTGGCGCCAAACGCACTAACGTTCCATTACGCGCCGGCGCTACATGTTCAACGCCATGCGCTTTGGCGAAAATAGCGTGTTGAGTGAGGTGATGCGCCTCTCCATGCACCGGAACAGAAATTTTAGGCCGCACCCAATCATACATTTGCGCAACATCGCCGCGACGCGGATGGCCAGAGCAGTGCACGAGATGATCATGGTCTGTAATCACTTCGACGCCAAGATTGCAAAGCTTATTGATCAATCGATGCACTTCACGCGTATTGCCGGGAATCGCCCGCGATGAAAAAATAACGCGATCCCCAGTAACAAGCTTAATTGAGGGATGATCATTATTCGCTGCGCGCGCCATCGCTGCGCGAGGCTCGCCTTGGCTTCCTGTAACAATCACCAACGCCTTCTCGCGCGGCAAAGTTGGCAATAATTCAGGCCCGTGGAAACCTGGCAAACCGTCAAGATAGCCGCATTCACGCGCAACCTGTATCACGCGATCCATAGCGCGCCCTGCAACGACAACCGTGCGTCCACACGCCATCGCCGCTTCTGCAAGCGCCCGCAGCCGTGAAACATTAGAGGCAAACGTCGTCACCAATACTCGACCGGGGGCTTCCATGATCAGGGATTTTAAAGTGCGAGCGACGTCGCCTTCAGAAAAACTTGCTCCTTCGCGCAAAATATTCGTCGAGTCGCAGATCAGCGCTGTGACGCCCTCCTCGCCCAACTGACGAAATCGCGCTTCGTCAATGCGCGTGCTGACGCCTGGTTCAGGATCTATCTTCCAATCTCCTGTGTGAATGACGAGGCCCAGCGGCGTGCGGATAGCAAGCGAACAAGCTTCTGGAATCGAATGCGCTACGGAAACATATTCCACCTGAAAAGGATCAAGATCGATGATCGCGCCTGGACGCGCAGGTAAGATTTTGATTTGTGGCGCGCCTGGCTCATTCAGTCGGCGCACTTCTAAAAGACCAGAAGCAAAGCGGGTCGCATATACTTTACATTTAAGTTTTGGCCATAGCGTTGCTAACGCGCCAATATGATCTTCATGTGCATGGGTGATGCAAATACCCACGAGATCTTTCTTGATTTTTTCAACATAACTGATGTCAGGAAAAACAACATCAATGCCCGGCAGTTCTGGGCCTGGAAACCCTAGCCCGCAATCCACCATCAACCATTTCCGCGCTTTGGGCGGACCATATCCGTAAAGCGCGAGGTTCATGCCAATCTCGCCAACGCCGCCCAACGGCGTAAAGACAAGATCTTGGTCAACAGCGCTCATCTTGGCGTCTCCGTCAGCACAGGACGCGGGCCCAGTAGAACGTCTCCCGCCTCAATTAGACGCTTCCCCTCAAGACACGACAACACCAGTCGGCCAGTTGAATCGATTTCTTCAAATCGACCAATTAGCGTTTCATGCGCAAGGGCGACATGAATTTCTTCGCCAAGCCCTGCTGCGCAACTCAGCCACTCATTTCTGATTTGCGAAAATCCATAACCTTGGCGCCAAAGCGCGAGCGTTTCAACAAAAGCGTCTGTCAGGACGCCTGTGAGCTCCGGCGCTGAGGGGGCATTCGCGCCGATGCTTCTAAGAGCGCGCGTTGGATAGGGCAGTCCCTCAGGCGCAGTTTCACAATTTACGCCAATGCCAATGATCGAAACGCTTGCCGTCGGGTTTCGAGCGTCGCCCGTCGGGCTCATAATATTTTCTAACAAAATACCGCCAATTTTATCGCCGCTCAGCAAAAGATCATTCGGCCATTTCAACGCAAATCTTTGTCCAGGACATAAATGCCGTAAGGCCTTGAGGGTCGCTACGCCAGCGACAAAACCAAGTTGCGGCGCTAGCCGCGCCTCATCGCATCCGGTCACGATCAAACTTGCGTGAAGATTGCCCTGAGGCGAAAGCCATGTTCGCCCCAGCCTCCCCTTACCCTTTGTCTGCTGCGCCGCAATTATCCAAAGCGGTCCACGCTCGCCGAGCTCTATTAAACGCCGCGCTTCATCATTGGTTGAGTCAACCGTCTCTAAACTCAACAGTCGAACGCCTTTTGCGCGCGCAATTTCGCCTAACGCCACGCGCGGCACCTTTTAAAAAAGCGACTTTGCAGCAACGCTCGCCGCATCCATCACAGGCGTCGGATAAATCCAAAAGACTAATAGACTAATCGTTGACAGCGCGAGAACTGCACGCACCGCCAATGGCGATGGATCGAAATGTGGCGCCGGCTCATCAAAATACATAATCTTAACAACGCGCAGATAGTAAAAAGCGGCGACCGCGCTTGCGAGCACGCCAACAACCGCGAGCGGATAAAGTCCCGCATCAACCGCCGCCAACAAGACGTAATATTTAGCAAAAAATCCAGCAAGCGGCGGAATGCCTGCAAGCGAAAACATCAGCATTGCAAGAAAAAAGGCCATTAATCCATTTGTGCGCGATAGGCCGGCAAGATCAGAGATATTCTCTACTGATTTTCCCTCAACGCGCATCGCAAGGATTGCTGCGAATGCGCCTAATGTCATGACAAGATAAATCGCTAAATAAATCGCCACGCCTCGAATGCCGATTTCATTGCCAGCCGCCAGTCCAATCAGAGCAAAACCCATATGGCCAATCGACGAATAGGCCATCAGTCGCTTAATATTGGTTTGTCCAATCGCCGCAAAGGAGCCGAGCAATGTTGAGGCGATCGCGAGGAAAATAATGATCTGGCGCCACTGCTGATCCGCTCCAGGGAAAGCGGTAATAACAATGCGCACAGTCACAGCAACAGCCGCCGCCTTCGCCGCTGAAGCGAAAAAGGCTGTCACAGGCGTTGGCGCGCCTTCATAAACGTCGGGCGTCCACATATGAAATGGAGCCGCCGACATCTTGAACGCAAGCCCGGCCATAACAAACACAAGTCCAAACACAACGCCAATTGGCGCTGAAGCCGATACGACATTGGCGATACCGGAAAAGGCGACAGTGCCGGCAAAACCATAAAGCAAGGAGGCTCCATAAAGCATCATGCCTGATGAGAGCGCGCCTAAAACAAAATATTTTAATCCCGCTTCTGAAGACCGACCATCTTCACGAGCGAAGGCCGCCATGACGTAAAGCGCCAAAGACATCAACTCAAGACCAAGATAAAACGCAATGAGATTATCTGCTGAAATCAGCAGCATCATGCCCAATGTCGAAAGTATGATTAGGATCGGATATTCAAATTTTTCCAATCCAGCGCGCCGTAAATAATCGACAGAGAGTAAAATTGACACCAAGGCGGCGCCCAAGGATAAAACTTTCATAAAACGCGCAAATGCGTCATCCATAAAAGCGCCGTCAAAGACGCTTCGATCCGGCTTTACGGATAGAACAATGGAAATAATCGCCAGTCCAAGCAAGGCGACAGCTAGCTCATCAACCAGCGCGAAGCCTTTATCCCCCCGCCATGCGCCAATAAGCAAAAGCGCCATAACGCCAACGGCTAGGATCGTTTCTGGTAAAAAATGCTGAAAAATTTCTGAGAGAAAAGGCATCGTTGAGAGATCCGTCATTGACCCGCAGCCGCAAGCTTTACAGCGTCAAGCAAGGCCGTATGAGATTGGATAAGATGATCGACGGAAGCAGCCGTCGTATTGAGAATTTGATCAGGCAACACGCCATAGTAAATCGTTAGAAGGACGAGCGGCGTAAAAATTGCAATCTCTCTCGGCGTCAAATCGGCAATATCTTTTAGACTCGATTTTTCCAACGCGCCAAAGACAACCCGACGATAGAGATACAGCGCATAGGCGGCGGAGAAGATCACGCCGCTTGTCGCGATGAGCGCCACCCAGCTGTTTGCCTGGAATGCGCCTACAAGAGATAGAAACTCCCCAACAAATCCCGCCGTGCCAGGGAGGCCGACATTCGCCATGGTGAAAACCATAAATACGAATGCATAGAGCGGCATACGATTAACGAGACCGCCATAAGCAGCGATTTCACGCGTATGCATGCGGTCGTAAATAACGCCGACGCACAGAAACAATGCGCCAGAAACAAAACCGTGCGAAATCATCAGGAACATCGCCCCCTGCACGCCTTGAGGATTAAGCGTGAACAAGCCCATGGTGACAAAGCCCATGTGCGCTACCGATGAGTAGGCGATCAGTTTTTTGATATCTTCCTGAACTAACGCAACAAGCGACGTATAGACGATGGCGATGACCGACATCGCATACACAAGCGGGGCGAAATATGTCGAGGCGTCGGGAAACATCGGCAAGGAGAAACGGATGAACCCATAACCGCCCATTTTCAACAAGATCGCCGCCAGAATGACTGAGCCCGCTGTTGGCGCCTCGACGTGCGCATCCGGCAGCCATGTATGGACCGGCCACATCGGCATCTTCACCGCAAAAGAGGCAAAGAAAGCCAACCACAACCAGAACTGCATTTCTTTGGGGAAGTCGGTCTTCAATAGCACAGCGATATCTGTCGTGCCCGCAACGCCATACATCGCTAAAATCGCAATTAGCATCAACAGCGATCCAACTAATGTATAGAGAAAGAATTTAAAGCTCGCATAAACGCGACGCTTGCCGCCCCAAATGCCGATAATCAAGAACATCGGAATGAGGCCGCCCTCAAAGAAGAGATAAAAGAGCACGAGATCGAGCGCGCAGAAAACGCCGATCATCAGCGTCTCGAGTACAAGAAATGCGATCATATATTCCTTGACGCGTTTCTCGACAGACTCCCATGAGGCTAAAATTGCAAAAGGCATCAGGAAGGTTGTTAGCAAAACGAAGGGCATTGAAAATCCATCAACGCCAAGCTTATAAACCAGTCCTGATCCAAACCAGCTGCGTTCTTCAACAAGCTGAAAGGCAGCGCTTGTTGCATCAAACCGCGTCCAAGCGACAAGGGAAAGCGCGAAGGTCGCCAGCGTCGTCAGTAATGTCGCCCAGCGAATATTTCTCAATGTCGCCGGATCATCGCCTCGTTGCGTCAGCAAAAAAGCAACGCCAACGAAAGGCAAAAAGGTCAGACCGCTGAGTAATCCAAAGCCGAGCATTAGCGCATACCTCCGGCGATGAACCAGGTTACGACGGCCGCCACGCCAATCAACATGGCGAAGGCGTAATGATAAATGAAACCAGTCTGCAAGCGAACAGCGATACGCGCTCCATCTACAACGCGCGCAGCGACGCCGTCAGGGCCCAGCCCATCGATGACCGCGCCATCGCCTCCCTTCCAAAAGAAGCGGCCAATTGCAAAAGCTGGCCGCACGAAAAGCGCGTCATAGAGTTCGTCAAAATACCACTTATTGAGCAGAAATTTGTAGAGACCAGGAAATGTCTCAGCAAGCTTTTTCGCCGTTCCAGGCTTGAGGACATACATGTAGAGCGACAGTAAAAAACCCAAAACCATCGCTGCTGTTGGCGCAAATCCCACCCAGTGTGGAATTTCATGCATCATGTGGAGAACGTGATTGTGCTCGCTGGTGTAAATCGCGCCCTTCCAAAATTCATCATAAGCATGACCAGCGAAATAAGGTTCAAAGACAATGCCCGCAGCAAGCGCGCCTAGCGACAAAACCGCAAGCGGAATAAGCATTACCAGCGGCGACTCATGCGGCGCATGATGACTTTCGTCATGTCCGTGACCCGAAGCCGCCCCATGCGCATGATGATCATGAGCATCATGCTCTTTTGCGTCATGAGCATGCGCCTCTGAGGCGCCGTGACCCGCGCGACGGCCAAAGAACGTCATGAAGACAAGCCGCCAAGAATAAAAAGAAGTTAGTCCTGCAGCGACAACGGTTGAAACAAAACCAATCATCGCCGGCGTTTGATGCGCGCCTACTGTGAAGGCCGCTTCAATAATGCCGTCTTTTGAAAAATAGCCCGCCGTGTAGGGAAAGCCCGTCAACGCCAGCGTGCCAATCGTCATCATAGCGAAAGTAAAAGGAATATCTTTGCGTAGACCACCCATATGCCGCATGTCTTGCTCGTGATGCATTGCATGAATGACCGAGCCCGCGCCTAAAAAGAGCAGCGCTTTAAAGAACGCATGCGTAAAGAGATGAAATACGCCAAGCGAATACGCTCCAACGCCCTCAGCAACAAACATGTATCCCAGCTGGGAACAAGTTGAATAGGCGATCACCCGCTTAATATCATTTTGCACAAGCCCTACCGTCGCTGCAAAGAAAGCGGTGATCGCGCCAATCAGAGTGACAAATTGTAGTGTGGTAGGCGCATATTCGAAAATCGGCGACAAACGCGCCACCATGAAGACTCCGGCCGTAACCATGGTCGCAGCATGAATGAGCGCGGAAACTGGCGTGGGCCCTTCCATCGCATCCGGCAACCAAGTGTGAAGGAAAAACTGCGCAGATTTGCCCATAGCGCCAATAAAGAGCAGGAAGGCTGCAAGTTCGAGCGCATCAACATCGAGGCCAAAAACATGAATAATCCTGCCCTCTAGGCCCGGGATCGCGGCGAATACTTCATTGAAGTTGAGCGACTGAGTAAGTTGAAAAACAAGAAAGATACCCAGCGCGAAGCCAAAGTCGCCTACCCGATTAACCACGAAGGCTTTCATCGCCGCGGCGTTGGCTGAAGGCTTTTGATACCAAAAACCAATGAGCAGATATGAGGCAAGGCCAACACCTTCCCAACCAAAGAACATTTGAACAAGATTATCGGCGGTAACCAGCATCAACATGGCGAAGGTGAAAAGCGATAAATAAGCGAAAAATCTTTGCCGATGCGCGTCCTCATGCATGTAACCTATCGAATAGAGATGCACGAGACTTGAGACTGTATTGACAACAACCAGCATGACCGCCGTCAGCGTATCCACTCTTAGCGCCCAATCAACATTCAGCTTGCCAACTGTCATCCAGTTCGCCAGCACCGGCGCATATCCGTGATTATGGCCGACAGCCACATCAAGGAAAACCATCCATGACATAGCCGCTGCAGCGATCAAGAGAGCTGTCGTGACAAGTTCACTCGGACGCGGACCAATTAAGCGGCCGAAAATGCCCGCAATTAAAAAGCCGAGCAGCGGAAGAAAGACGATTGCCTGGATCATCGCGCAATTTATTTTGGCCGCAGCGTAGCGAGATTTATTTTCGTTCCTATTTGGCCGGACGCGGTCAAGGCGCTAGCAGCCAAGTT
>RFXM01000071.1 GCA_009921565.1 Methylocystaceae bacterium
CATCTGGCGATAAAAGCTCCGGTCGAGAGGGCGGACGCTCGCTTAAGACGCGTGTTAAAACGGCGCGAAAGCGCAGTTTGTCCTCAACCCTATGGCTTGAGCGCCAATTAAATGACCCCTATGTCGCCCGCGCAAAAAGAGAGGGGTATCGTTCGCGTGCGGCCTATAAGCTTTTAGAAATGGATGAGCGGTTTCATTTATTTAAGCCTGGCGGACGCATCATTGACTTAGGCGCCGCCCCAGGCGGCTGGTCACAAATTGCTGCAGACCGCGTCAAATCAAAAGAAGGACGCGGCAAAGTCGTCGGCGTTGATCTTTTGGATATGGAGCCAATTCCAGGCGTCTCTTTCGCCGTCAAAGATTTTAATGATGATGATGCGCCGGCGCTGATCAAGGAAATGTTGGGCGGTCAAGCAGACGGCGTCATGTCGGACATGGCGGCAAATGCGACAGGCCATAAACAAACGGATCACTTACGAATTGTCGCGCTTGCAGAACTTGCCTTTGAGTTTTCTTTTGACGTCCTAGCGCCAGGCGGTTTTTTTGTCGCCAAAGTTTTGCAAGGCGGCACGGAAGGTCAGGTTCTCGCGCGATTAAAAAAAGAATTCGCCAGCGTGCGCCACGTTAAGCCTGCGGCAAGTCGGGCGGATTCAGCTGAGCTTTATGTGCTCGCAACAGGGTTTCGCGGTAGGAATGCTTAAATATGTTTATGCCGGGTGATGAGCGTATCGCCCGCATCCTTGTGAAGACGCGAGAAAACAAGGGCTGAGCACGCTGAAACGAGCGCAACAATAGAAAAGGCGGGCGCGAAGTCCTCGACAGAGAGCGCGCCGCCGCTATGAAATGAGCGCATGATTTCTAAGACAGCTGCGCTGATTGCGACGCCTGTCGCAAGCGAAAGCTGCTGCCCTACGGCTGTAAAACTTGTTGCATTACTCATATCTCTTTGCGCTATGTCAGCAAAAGCCAGCGCATTGAGGGAGGTGAATTCCAGTGAACGGAAGAAGCCGCCAATAAGGATGATCAGCATGATCAATAGGTGTGGCGTCGCAGATGTATAAAAGGCGCTGGCGAGAATAAACCCTGAAGAGAGTAGGGCATTAAAGATTAAAACGCGTCGAAAGCCAAATCGATTAAGGATAGGCTGCGCTGTAGTCTTCATCACCATAGCGCCGATGGCGCCAACAAATGTGATCATGCCAGATTGAGAAGCGCTAAGATTAAAGCCTTTTTGTAATAGAAGAGGGATTAAAAAAGGCGTTGCGCCAACCCCAATCCGAAACAGAAAGCCGCCATAGATTGCTGCATGAAATGTCGGTGTGCTCAAAAGCTTTAAATCAAGAATTGGGTGAGGCGCTGCACGCGCATGGCGAATATAGGCTCCGCAGGCAAAAAAACCGGTTATAATAATTAGTGCGTCAATAAGCGGAGGAGCGAAACCGCGTCCAGCGATTGTAAAGCCAAAGACCAAACATGAGAGTCCCAGGGCCGATAACATCGCGCCTTTGATATCTAGAGGTCTGACATCTGCTTCCTTGATCTGCGGAATATAAAAGCTGGAGAGGATCACGCCAAGCAATCCAATCGGCGCATTAATCCAGAAAATATAACGCCAATCAAAATAGGTTGCGAGAAAGCCGCCTAATGGCGGTCCGACAATGGGGCCAATCAGCGCAGGCATCGCTAACCAAGCCATGGCGCGCACCAATTCGTGTCGCGGCGCAGTGCGCACAAGCACTAAGCGGCCAACAGGCGTCATCATTGCGCCGCCCATGCCTTGGATACTGCGCGCAGCTATAATTGTCAGGAGTGAATTGGAGAAGCCGCAAAGAATCGAGCCAAGCGTAAAGACGACAATGGCGCTACGAAAGACGTGGCGCGCGCCAAATTTATCTGCGACCCAACCAGAAAGCGGAATAAAAACGGCAAGAGAGAGAAAATAAGACGTCAGCGCGAGTTTAAGCGCGACGGGATCTTCATGAAGATCCGCCGCCATTACGGGTAAAGCAGTCGCTAATATGGTTCCATCGAGCTGTTCCATGAACAGCGCCGTAGCGACAATAAGCGGCGTGATCATTAAGATGGGCAAGAGGCGTCATTCTTAGCTATTGGCGAAAGATTTGCTGAGGGCGCGCAACGGCATGTATGCAAGGGCCGTTAGTTTGCGCTGCTGGGATTATCTCTTCCCTGAGGAGAGCTTGTGAAAATCTCCACGCCTGTTTCCGTTACGCCGATGGAGTGCTCAAACTGAGCAGAGAGCGAGCGGTCTCGCGTAACGGCAGTCCAGCCGTCTGAGAGCACTTTTACTTGTGGTTTTCCAAGATTAATCATCGGCTCAATCGTAAAAAACATACCTGGACGGAGTTCGACGCCCTGTCCCTTAACGCCATAATGTAAAATATTAGGCTCATCATGAAAGACGCGTCCCAAGCCATGGCCGCAAAAGTCCCTGACAACCGAACAGCGCTCGCTCTCAGCATATTGTTGAATGGCTGCGCCAATATCGCCGGTTGTTGCGCCAGGCTTAACCGCAGCGATGCCGCGTAGGAGAGATTCATAAGTAACATCAATTAGGCGCTGCGCTTTGCGAGGAATTTCGCCAACGGCGAACATGCGACTTGCATCGCCATGCCAGCCATCAAGAATAAAAGTAACGTCAATATTGACGATATCTCCCTCGCGCAGGGGTTTGTGATCGGGCACGCCGTGACAGACGACATGATTGACGGATGTGCAAATGGATTTGCGATAACCCCGATAATCTAAGGGAGCGGGATAGGCTCCGCGCGCAAGCGAAAATTCATAAATGACTTCATCAAGCGCTTGCGTGGTGACCCCTGGTTTTACCATAGGGATCAGCATATCCAAAGCTTCTCCCGCAAGACGTCCAACGCGGCGCATGGCTTCAAATTCTTGAGGACTGTGCAATTTGATCTGCCCGCTTTTGCGGCTGGCTGGGGCGAGGTGCGAATCGATAAAGCTCATAGGGCGTTTATAGTTGTGAGAAGGCTAAATGTTGAGGTCAAAGTAATGATTTAAGGCGCCAGTGCAAGTCATGCGAGCGCTAAAGAGGCGTTGGGAGGCTAAATTACGCCTCAGCCGCGTCAAGGGGTGGATTTTATCTCTTCAAGAGGCTCGGCCCTCTTGGTAGCCTCTCCCCAGCCTGGCGCCAGAGGAGCTGACCTGGGTGAGCGCCTTGCGCAACCCATTTAATAGATTGATCGTCGTCTATTGAAAAAAATGGATAAATATTTGCATCATCAAGCGTCAAACGTGAGGAGAGGATAAAATAGTTTTGCTAATGATTATGCAAAAGTCGATAGGTTGAGTAACGTGTCGTGGCGCAGTCTCAAAAAAGAGCGTTGAGCGGTTCTTGTGATCGGCGATGAAATCCTTTCCGGGCGAACCCAAGATACAAATACGCATTATATCGCCAATTATTTAAATCAAATTGGCGTAGATCTCTGCGAGGCGCGTGTTGTCGCCGATGATGAAGCAGAAATTGTCGCCGCGGTAAATGCGTTGCGCCACCGCTATCATTATCTTTTTACAACGGGCGGGATTGGCCCAACTCATGACGATATTACAGCTGACGCAGTCGCGCGCGCCTTTGGCGTCGAGATTAAAGAAGATGCGCGGGCGCTTACTATGTTGCGCGAGCGTTTTTCTGAAGCAGAACTAAATCCTGCCCGTCGACGTATGGCGCGTATTCCTGTTGGCGCAGAACTCGTGCCCAACGCCTTGTCAAAGGCGCCCGGCTTTTGGTTGGGAAATGTGATCGTTATGGCGGGCGTGCCGGCAATTATGCAGTCCATGTTAGATACAGTGGGGCAAAAGCTTGAGGTCGGCGCTCGGATGCTCGTCGAAACAGTGCAAGCGGGCGCCATTGCCGAGGGGCGCTATGCAATGCGGCTTGAAGAAATCGCCCATCAATATGTCGGTGTGAGTATTGGATCTTATCCAAGTTTTACGTCCCAGGGCATGCGCAATCAAATTGTTTTACGCTCTCGTGATATGGATCTTCTTGAGCAAGCAGCCCAAGAAGTGCGTGAGATGATTTTAGAAATTACAAATCTTGATTAATTGCGATCTGAAATTGCTGATCGCTTAGTCGTAAAAAGAAAGTAACGCGAGATGAAATATGAAATGATTTCTTGGGCGCGCTTTCATCAAGACTGTCGCCTTCTCGCTGAGAAATTAAATTCGCTAGGCTCATTTTCAACGCTGATAGCAGTAACGCGCGGCGGTCTTGCGCCTGCTGCAATTCTAGCCCGTGAATTAGATATTCGGATTGTAGAAACGATCGGGATAAAAAGTTACGAGCAAGAAACGCAACGCGGGGCGGCAAGCGTAATTAAGGGGCTGAGCGGCGCGATCGCGACGCGGCCTGTCGAGGAAATACTCGTAATAGACGATCTTGCGGACACCGGGACGACAGCGCAAGCATTGCGGAGGATCTTGCCAGGCGCGACTTTTGTCGCGCCCTATGTCAAGCCGCAGGGCGCCTGCTTTATTGACCATTTTATTGCTCAATTCCCGCAAGACGTGTGGATTTATTTCCCCTGGGATACGGACCAAGACTCCCTCTATCGCGCCCCTTTGGCGAGGAAAGAGGGCGCGGGCGTCTAAAAAGCCGGGAATTCGCGCCTCTCGTTTCGGCTTGCTTGTGAATTCTCTGGCTTTATGTGGTAATTTTCGCTTGTCGCTTGAGGGATGAGGCACTTATAACCCTCTTGTTAGCGGGCGTGGCGAAACTGGTAGACGCAACGGACTTAGAACAAATTGAGTGCTCCGAAGGGGAAACCCATGGAGTAGAACCGCTCAAAGTCGGGGAAACCTTTTAACTGGCGATCCCGAGCCAAGCCCGTCTCAAGAGGCGGGAAGGTGTAGAGACTAGACGGGCGGCGCCTTAGGCAAGGTGATGAAGATCACCGCGTGATGGCGAAGGTATAGTCCAGACCCCAAACCTGCGCGCAGGGCGGCGAAAGTCGTAGTGGGTATGAAAATCCGTAGGGCCGAAAGGCCTGTGCCGGTTCGACTCCGGCCGCCCGCACCAGTGACCCCGTCTACCCCTTACCGATCTAAAGCTTTGAGCGCGCCATTGCGGCGCTCTGCGCGCGTTTTCACTCTCGGAACAATTCAGGGGAGCATTATTTTGCGTGGGGATGCGTCAATGACTTTGCAAGAAGCCGCGCGATTTTCATACGACAATTATTTTGTAATTTATGCCTGAAATTATGAAAGACGACATATTCATTAGTTTTTTCAACTAAGGACTGATCGCAAAGCGTTGTAAAAAGCTTGCGGCCGATTTTACCTTCCGTATTCATTAAATTTATTAAAAAATCTGCGTAACCAAATTTACTTATATAGTCTATTTGTTTGGCTGTTAATTTTTCTAATCCATGCGTTGTTCGATAAACAAAGAGATCGCGAAGATTTAGGCTCGGGTCGTCATTAGCGTGTAAGGGCGGAAGTGTAGGTTCTGGCTTAACTTTAGCAGGCTGGGACGTAGACGGGGAATTTTTCATTTAAGCTCACGCATGTTGAGAGCTTAAAACGTGTAATTGTTGTCATAATCAATAGGTCAAAGAAAATTATAATATGACAGTTTTATGACAAATTTCAATTTTTTTTGATAAAGAGTGCGCAATAATTCTGAGATTTTTTCAAAGACATCATTCTTGTCATAAATAATTAGTGAAAGTCCGTCATCAGCTGATTGCCTGTTATTTATCCTAATTTACGTCTCAAGGGCAGACGGAATTGGATCTTCTAACTGAGTAAGAAGCAAATGATGAAATATATCTATGGCTTTATTCTTTTTG
>RFXM01000072.1 GCA_009921565.1 Methylocystaceae bacterium
CGTTCGATGTGACCTAAGAAACGATCGCCAAGACCATGGCCTTCGTGTGCCCCCTCTATCAAACCAGGAATATCGGCAAGTACAAATTCTCTGTTATCGCGACGAACCACGCCTAGTCCAGGATATAGGGTAGTGAATGGGTAGTCAGCAATCTTAGGTTTTGCAGCCGAAACGCTGGCAAGGAATGTTGATTTACCAGCATTTGGCAAACCGATTAGGCCAGCGTCAGCAATGAGTTTTAATCTTAAAATTATGGTTCTTTCTTCACCGGGCAGACCGGGATTGGCGCGTCTAGGGGCGCGATTAGTCGAGGTTGTGAAATAAGCATTGCCAAATCCTCCATTGCCGCCCTTGCAAATAACTACGCGTTGGTTGACTTCAGTAAGATCTGCGATCAGCGTTTCGCCGTCTTCTTCAAGTATTTGTGTGCCAATTGGTACATGCAAAATTACGTCAGCGCCGCGTCCGCCGGCGCGATTTTTACCCATGCCATGCATGCCCGTTTTTGCTTTGAAGTGTTGCTGGTAGCGGAAATCGATAAGTGTATTTAGGCCCTCAACGCATTCCGCAACCACATCCCCGCCACGTCCACCGTCGCCGCCATCTGGCCCGCCGAATTCAATGAATTTTTCCCTTCGGAAGGAAACGCAGCCCGCTCCGCCATCTCCGGAGCGAACATAAATTTTCGCTTGATCAAGAAATTTCATTGCCCACTCGTTATAGAGATCGACGCGATAGCAGTCGACTTAACATGGCGCTGATCCAAAATTATGAATGTTGACCCACGAATGAGTGGGATTTTGATCAAATTCAGTTTATGCGCCTCATGATGAAATCGTAGCGGTTCCATTTTTGTATCTAAAACTCCCATTTTTATAGTTTCTTAGTCCAGTAAAATTGGCTGTCATACAAAGAGAGAAAAACAAGTAAGAGTGACAATCTATTGAAAAATGAGCCCAATCTGAGCAGCCTGGCTTCCCCCCCAACAGTTGAAAACTAATGCACTTTAGCAGGTAATAAAGCTTCCAAACGCCAAGCTAACCCGCCCCTGATATCTCAAGTGCATCCACTGCGTCGGCTAAAGCTTAATGGCGTATAAAGGCTAAGCTCCAGTCTTGAGCGGGGCGAACTAGATTTTCTTAAAGATCGAAAAAATCTCTGTGTAAGTTAGTATTGGGGAGCCCTAAGTAATTTTTTAAGCGAATTGAAGGCTCCGCTATGAGAGGTTACGATTTAATCTTGCGTAACTTTCGAGCGGCGCTGGATTAAGTTTTGAGGCTTTTTATTGCTCAAAACAGCTGCGATGCATCTTTGTAACACAATTCAATTGTGGACAGTTTATTGATATGTCCCAAAACATCAAAGGGGGAGCGAAGCTGGCTCCCCCTTAAGATCTATTTGGGATTAGTTAGTATTTTTAGAGCTGCTGCAGTTGCGCATTGATCGCTAGCCATCAAGGATGTCTGAGATCGCAACACTGTCTGGATCTAGCTGATTTACTCGGCAGCTACTGTTGCGGGCACGACGGATACACTGGAGCGGCCGCCACTTGCCTTAAATTCTACCACGCCATCAATCAGGGCAAAAAGCGTATGATCTTTGCCGATGCCGACATTGCGTCCAGGATGCCATTTTGTTCCGCGTTGACGAACTATGATATTGCCGCCAACAACATTTTCACCACCAAATTTTTTAACCCCTAGGCGGCGGCCTTCTGAGTCACGACCATTACGGGATGAACCGCCTGCTTTTTTGTGAGCCATTGTTTCGCTCCGAACCTATCTTATTGATGCGTCTCTAGATGACGCTGAGAAATACTTTCTATCAATCAGCCTTCGACCGCGGTGATCTTCACGCGCGTCAAATCTTGACGGTGACCGCGTTTGCGCTTGGAGTTCTGGCGCCGTCGCTTTTTGAAGGCGATTGTTTTTGGGCTACGAGCCTGTTCAGCAATCTCGCCCTTTACGACGGCTCCTTGAATGATCGGCGCGCCAATTTTGGCTGCGCCGTCTCCAGCGAGCATCAGAACTTCGTTAAAAGTGACGCTATCACCTGGGGCGCCATCTAGGGCCATAACTGTGATGATATCTCCGGCGGTGACGCTGTATTGCTTTCCGCCGGTTTTAATGACTGCGAACATCGTTTTTTCCTGTGTTCTGATCCAAACCTGACTTTGTCGTCGGTCGGCTTCTTGGCAGTTAACCGGGTGTGCTTTATCTTTCAGCAAGTTATGCAAAAGAAAAACGCGGCGAGAACGCCGCGATAAAGCATGGGGCTATTAGCCTCAGCTGATGGTTTTTGTCAATCTCATAGATCATTTTACCAACCAGCCACGCGCTTGCAGGCGGCTGGACTAGTACCGAATTCATAATGATCGCCACAGGCGAAGGCCACAGGCGGCTCTGCGTTCTGCTCAAACAAATCATAGCCTTGTTTAAGATTGCGCCAGAAATTATTCCACTGACTGTAATTTGGTCCACCAACAAAGGCCAGCCAGCTGCCGCCAGTCTCTTTAACGATATTTGCTTCCGTCATTCGAAAAGGGAATATGTGTACAGATATGTCGCGTTGGCCTGCGCGCAGGGCTGCTTCCACAAAGCCATAAATTTCTTCAATGCCCCGGTCCGTCATTGCAAAACAACCAACGGATTTGCAGGCGCCGTGTACCATTACAAGCCCTCCCGTTCTGCCATTTTGTTTGTCAAAGGCGTTTGGGTAGCCCACATTGAAAGCTCGGTGATAATTAGAATGAGGGTTTAACTGCCTGGCTGAGACACTGTAGAATCCCTCGGGCGATTGATAATCTGCTTCTTTTTCCTTCGGTCCTAGGCGACCAGACCATTTACAGATGGGGAAGGTCTTATAGAGATGATATTTCCCATTCTTTTTTAGCCAAAGCTCCAATTGTCCTTCCTGTTTGAAAATTCGGACGAAAACAGGATCGCCCATACCTAGTTTTGGCGGGGGTTGCTGAAAACTTTCCTCTTGAGCAGGGCGCAGTGTCGCCTCAGAGGGCCTCGCGCCTGAGGTTAGAGCGCTTGCTGCCTGAGTTGCTGAGTCGAGGACGCTTTGTGTGGCTGAGGCCTCCGCACCGGTTAAATCTCTTGGCCTAGGGGGCGGGATTGGCGCGTCGATGACTTGCGCGGGAGGTCCTACCGCTGTGGTAAGGCTGGATGAGACATCGGTTGTGGGTGGCAAGGCGTCTGGCGCATTGACGCTATTAGCTTGGGCAATGACCTCCAAATCAATTGGTCGTCTCGGTGGCAGAGGCGGCGGAGTAGAGGCGTCGCCTGAGGGTTTTGACGAAATGGCCGAGATTGTTCCCTCCACCAAGCTATCGTCCTCTGGTGACGAGGATGGAGTTGGAAGCGTTGTTGAGGGGGCGTTCGCAGTTTGTGCAAATAGAGCCGGAACAGAGGCGCCGCTTGGGGAGTGCGCGATCATTGTTGACGAAGGAGCGACGGTGGTTGGCAGAGCAACAAAGGAAGGCAATGCTCCCCTTAAACCAAGCAGAGACGGTCGGATCACGTCAGGCGGTGCGCTTTTTGGCGCAGAAATTTTTACTGCGGTTGCAGGCTTTTTGACGGGCGTTACAGCTGATTTTTGGGGCGCTTCGCCCGACTTGCTCGAGAGGAAAGCTAGAATGCCTATGGCGCATGCGAGTGAAATGAGGGCTGCGCCAGCAATCAGCAGATGTGTTTTATCTAACTTCATTCTGATATTTCAGAGCTTTCCCGTAAAATTCAGGGATGAATGGATGGATTGGTAAGGTCACATCATGGCAAACAAATGGTGTTGGGCTATTTAAGTTTTAGATTTTAATGGCCGGGGAAGCTGATCAGACAATGGATTGGCACACCTAGGGCTTCAATTTTTTTCGCTCCGCCTAAGTCGGGCAGATCGATAACAAAACTGGCGGCTACAACTTCGGCCCCCATCTTTTTTAATAACCGAATAGCGCCTTCAGCGGTCCCGCCTGTGGCGATCAAATCATCAACGAGAATTACTTTCTCGCCAGGTCGAACGCCATCTTCGTGCATCTCCATCTCATCGATGCCGTATTCAAGGGCATAAGAGGTCGATATGGTCTTGAAGGGGAGTTTGCCTTTTTTCCTGATCGGGACAAAACCTGAGGATAATTGGTGCGCGACAGCGCCTCCAAATATAAAGCCGCGGGCTTCCATTCCTGCGACCTTATCAATTTTTTTTCCCGCCCAAGGTTGAGTTAGTTCATCCACCGCTTTGCGGAAAGCATGAGCATCTCCTAAAAGTGTTGTGATATCGCGAAATAGAATGCCTTTTTTGGGATAATCAGGAATTGTCCGAATAGCCTTAGCTAGCGTCATGACGAGCCTTCAGTTGCCGGTTGGTTTGCGTGGCGCAATAATCACTAGGACAGCCGCGGCTAAAAACAAAATCGCTGTTGCGGGATAGCGTCTCTTGGGCGGTTGAATGTAGGTGTTCTTATGCGAGGAAGCGCGACATGATCGCATCAAGCTTGCTCAACAGAGCAGGATCTCGACTGTCCGGCGCAGTTAGAATTGCATTGTCCAGGGCGCGATCGGAGCCAATCGGGCAAGGTGGGTGCTCTTTAGGAAAATCAGCGAGAACGCGGGCGATCAGTCGGGAGACGGTTGTTGCGTTTTGTTTTACGATGTTGATCACGCCCACAACGTCGACATTGTCATGCTCGGGATGCCAACAATCAAAATCTGTCACCATGGCAATTGTGGCGTAAGATATTTCTGCTTCTCGCGCGAGCTTTGCTTCGGGCAGTGCGGTCATGCCGATTACGTCAAATTCACTTGCTTTGAAATGTAACGATTCCGCGTAAGAGGAAAATTGCGGTCCCTCAATACAAAGATAGGTGCCCCCAACATGTATGGGGATATTTTCGTTTTTTGCAGCTTGCGATATTTGCGCCATTAAATTTGGCGCTACAGGGTGGGCCATTGAGACATGCGCCACACATCCGTCGCCAAAAAAAGACGTTTGTCGCGCATAAGTACGGTCAACAAATTGATCTACTAAAACAAAAAGACCAGGAAAATATTGAGAGCGGAAGGAGCCGCAGGCTGAGACAGAGATTAAATCCGTGACGCCAACGCGCTTTAAGGCGTCGATATTAGCCCGATAATTTATTCCTGAGGGAGAGAGACGATGGCCGCGACCATGTCTGGGAAGGAACACTGCTTGGGTTTCTCCAATTTCGCCAATAAGCAATTCGTCAGAAGGCGCGCCCCAAGGCGTGGATACTCGCTCGCGGCGGGGGTTTTTGAGGCCAGGCAAGTCATAAACGCCTGAGCCGCCAATAATTCCCACTATTGCTTGCGCCATTGTCTCTCTCCTCAGCCGCCGCTCGCGCGAAGTTTTGGATCGGCCCGTCTTTGGAAGTCAGGGTTGCGCCGCAAAATCGCCTGTGTTAGGGGACCTTCGCCTTGGGATTAGGCCGTTCTGGCCCTCGTCCCTTGTTCCTACAGCATCCGTCGCTCGAAGCTAACCGCTTTCTTTCGCGTGCGCATAATTTATGCCGCCGCCGGCGCTTCGAACGGTTTGAATTTGACAGGCGCACCTAGTGACTCAAGACGCAGTTTCGCTCTCTGGCGTCGCCGGAAGATATGCTACAGCCCT
>RFXM01000073.1 GCA_009921565.1 Methylocystaceae bacterium
TAAGGGTAGGCTGTCTCGTAACTCAAGTCGTCGTCGCAGCATCTCTGTCATCGCAGAGATTGTGGGAGCCGCAAAGAATTCTGCAATTGGGAGTTGGATGTCAAAGCGACGCTCTAGCACTTGTTGCAATCTAACAATGAGCAATGAATGGCCGCCTGCGTCAAAGAAAGTCACATCATCAAGCTCAGCATCCGTTTGCAGTAGATCACGCCACGCGCTGCAAACAGCGGCTTGCAGATCTGTCGATGAGGATACTGGGCAATGGTTTTGACGTGCGGATTGTTTGGGTTGAGGCAGCGCCGAACGGTCTATTTTGCCATTGCTGTTGAGTGGAAATGAAGTTACTTCGACAATTCGAGATGGTACGAATGCGTCAGGAACAAGAAGTTTTAAGCGAGCTCTTGCATCATCTCCCACTGTTTTGGAACTATCTGGCGATATCCTTATCCAAGCGCAGAGCACAGGGGTTTCTTCGTTTTCTAGCGTAATAAGATCAACGTGAGCCTGCATTATCCCTGGCGTCCGTTCAAGTAAGGCTTCGATTTCTATCGGCTCAACTCTATTGCCGCGCACCTTCAATTGTCGGTCGATGCGTCCAAGGAAGATGATACCTTTCTGCTCTAGCAGCACTGCACGGTCTCCAGTTCGATACCATCGAAGCTGGTTAGGTAGTGCGGGGTGAGGGGGTAAGTCGTCAAGGAAAAGCTTGGATGCTGCAGCGAGGGGATCGGTATATCCCGGAGAAACATTCAAGCCGCCAATCAGCAATTCCCCAGGGTAACCTGGCGGTAGGGGTATCAGATTTGTGTCAACGATCGCGAGTTGTGCGCCTGCGATGGGCCAACCGATGAGCCCTTGCGGACTGTCTTCAGTTAAGTCGGCGGCGCTAACGCTTACTGTTGCTTCGGTTGGTCCGTAAATTGTTAATAAGCGCCGTCCGGCTGACCAGACTTGTCTGGCATGTTGCCCTAGCACCTCGCCACCAACAGCGATGAGACGGAGTGACGGTAATGGGATGGGTTCTGTTGCTTGAAGTAATGCGGCTGTGACCTGCATTACAGTTGCCTCATGGTGTGAAATTGTATCTGTTATACTGCGGCCAGGCATCACTGCTGTGCGTGGCATAACAATCAGCGTTGCCCCAGCGACAAGAGACATGGCGAGATCCGAGAGCGCCACATCAAATGCTGGAGAGACGGTTTGTAAAATTCTATCTTGTGGCGTCAAATTATAGAGATCGCAAAGCGCCACTCCGAGACGACACAAGGCCGCATGTTCAATCTCAATTGCCTTTGGTCTGCCTGTTGTACCAGAGGTGAAAATCACAGCTGCTATTGGGGATGGCGGTTCCTCGGAAATAGGAACAGAGCCTGTGCAGCTTGCCTTTTCGAACTCAAGTAGATCAGTGATGACATGGGTCGCCTTAGCAATGTCTAAGGCCTGAACACGACGGGCCTCTGGCCAGACGGGATCTAGTAAGATCGCTGTTGCTCCGGTCGTCCAAATTGCAAGTAACAATGCTACTTGATCTGCAGATGGCGGCAGTGAAACGACTATGCGACTGCCTGTTGTGACTCCTTCTTGGTTTAGAATGCGGCTCAGTTCTTTGACGCGAGTATTGAGTTGAGAGAATGTCCAGATTTTATCTAAATAAATAATGGCTTCAGTTTTTGGTTGTAGCGATTTTTGTTTAAACAACATTTGTTCAAGTCGGATTTCTCGCGGATGGATTGGTGGGCAGGAAAGAAAGGAGATTGGCGTCGTAATCGAGTTAAGCTTTAGGTGTGAGATGGGTAGATCAACTGCCTCAGCCATTGCGCTGGCGAGTTGGGAGAGTCCATTGACGATTTGGTATGCTAAAGCTTTGGGAATTCTGGAGGGTGCATATTCCAGCGTCCATCGCGTTTGGTTCTCTTCGTGATTGAGAATTAGGGCCAGATCGGCGCGAGCTGCTGGGGAGGTTGGCGGCAAAATTAGTGACGACGTGCAGTTTGGCACCTCGAGTTTCCAAGTAGTTGGGGACTGTTCTAATACAAAGCAAGCAAGGCCGGAACCAACAGACCCATCAAGCATGTAACCAGCGAATTGAACCCAAGAAAGCGGGATATCTTGGAAGGCTTGCGCTTGCTTAAGAGAAGTGCGGGTAGCTTCAAGGGCTTTGGCAAGTGTTGGGTCATGTGAAAAGTCTGGAGCTATAAGTGTCGTGCTGGCCAGGAACCCTACTGCTTCAGCTATTTCTGGGTTCTCGCGTCCGGATTGCACAATGTTGACCAGTGGCCGCTCCGCGCCTGTTAGACGAGTTAGCAAGACGCACCAGATCGTTACAACAAATTGATAGAGAGTCGCCCCTTTCTGACGCGCCGTCCAGCTCAATGCCGCGGATAAGGCGGGTGAAATCTGAACGTTAATGGCGGCTATGGTCTGGGTTCGATCTACATGGCGCATTGCTGCCGGCCGAGGTGCCTGCGCGTTTTCTAATGTTTTGAGATAAGCTGGAATCATAGATCTAAGTTGATCAGTGCGGCTGGCGAATGTGTTTGCGTAAGCCAAGAGCGATAGGCCTGCCGTATCTTCTGGAGGCATTCCTCCATTTTCTAGAATATGGCTCAAATCTCGCATTAAGATCTGTCCAGACCAGCCGTCGGCAGCGACATGGTGCAATACTAAGCAAAGCGTCGCGCGTCGGGGAGACTCGATCAATAGAGTGGCGCGGATAGGCAGGTCATGAGAAAGATTGAAGGGGATCTTTCCGAGTTCTGCCATTCGATCTTCGACAGCTATGGTCGAGTTAGCTAGATCTTCGACGGCAAGTAGAGTTGAGGGCGTAAGTTTTACTGATTGTCGAAGCTGCGTGTTCCATTCAGCCAATACAATTCGAAGACTAACATGTCGTTGCATGAGTATGATCAAAGCGCGATCGATCTTTGATGGATCAATCTCTCCCTCGAGCAAATAACCCAGCTGCAAATTGAAGGCTGGCGAGGTGGGGTCGGACTTAAAGTCATTCCACAACCACGTCTGGTTTGGTGTGGCGGGCGCATACAAATCGGTTCCTTCAGCCATTTGTATGGGGTGCGCGCACCTATCAGAGTAGGAGAAGTCGTCGAGCGCCTGTGCAAAAGTTGAAAGTACGGGGTGTTCGAATAGAAGGGACACGGGGATGTGGCGTTTTGTTTGTGTAGCTACTCGATGTGTCAGGCGGATCGCGTCAAGAGATGCGCCACCCAAACGAAAAAAATCTACATCGCTCCGATCGACAGGACATCGCAGAACGGATTGCCAGAGATCAGCGATCCAGCGATGCTGCGGAAGGATTGGGGAGTCTAATTTTCTGCTTGAATTTGTATCCTCATAATTTGGAGGCGGCAGTGCTAACCTATCGAGCTTTCCTGTTGGCCCAACAGGAAGAGATGGGATCTGAGTCAAACCTGCAGGCAGTGCGGTTCGGGGCAATTTATCCTTAAGCCAAGTTCGCAGCGATATGGCGTCGATTGGGATTGCGGCCATGATATAAGCCCAGAGCTGGATCGCTCTTCCATCCACTTCTCTGGTCAGAGGGATGACGTGAGCCTCAGTGATATCTGGGTGCCTTAGGATAGCCTGTTCCACTTCAGCGCAATCGACTCTGACGCCTTCGATTTTTATTTGACGATCATGTCTTCCAAGCAAGTAAATGCCAGAATCTTCAATCCAATAGCCTAGATCGCCTGTTCGGAATTGAAACGTTTCTGTCTTCAGATTGGTCGCTATACTGAAGCGCCCATAAGCGTCTCCATTCAAATAGCCGTGTGCCACAAATGGGCCGGTAACAAGTATCTCGCCGAGAGCTCCCTGTGGAACCGGCTCTCCTAAACCATCAACAAGCCATACGCCGGCTCCGGGCAGGGGTTGTCCGATATTGATGTGGCAAGTTGAGCTAGAAAAGGTAGCTGCAGTAACGTCTCCGGATACTTCTGATGAACCGTAGAGGTTTAGTAAAGTAGTCTTAGGCAATGTCGTCGAGAAACGCTTGGCGAGTTCAAATGACAGGGGTTCACCGCTACTGACACAGACACGTAGGCTAGATAGAGAAAACCCATTTTCTTTTTCGGCCTCTAGGAGTGCGCGCAGCAAAGTTGGCACGAGTGTAATTCGGGTAATTTTTTCGACTGAAATTAATTCAACAAGTAAATTGGGCGTAGAGGCAGTTTCCTTGTCTGCAATAACTAGGGGTATTCCTGCCAGTAAGGGTTGAAACAGTTCTGTAAGAAAATCCACAAAAGCAGGAGAGGTCTTAAGACACGCCCGTTCGGCATTCGAAGCAGGAAAAGCAGCAATGCCCCAACTCAGTCTCAGTAGTAGGCCTTCCTCTCGCCCTAAAACGCCTTTCGGCTGACCTGTGGAGCCTGAGGTATATATTAGGTAGGCTGGCGTGCCAGCTGGACGTTTTGTCCATTCGCTAAACGACTGCGCAGTAAGATTTATTTCTGGAACCAGTTTCTTTGTTAAGCTGGGGCTTCTGAGATTGTCTCCCGCTCCTATAATCAAGAGTGCAGGCTTACAATCTTCTAAAATACGGTTATTGCGGTCCCTGGGATGATCAGGGTCTAAAAGTAAGAAAGTACAGCCTATTTGGATGGTTGCGATTAAAGCCGGAACCAATTCTGCTTCTCGAGCCAGGCATATAGCAACGAGCGCACCTGGTTGAACGCTCATGGCTCTGATTTGATTTGCGAGAAAGTTAGCGCGTTGAAGGAGATCCTCTCCGGTAAACCAGGTCCCGTTTGCAAGTAATAGAGGATTATTTCGATGATCCTCTAGAGCCATTTGAAGCCAGTCAGCCAGATTATTCGACTGGAGAGTTTTAACGGGTTTTTGCCATCGATTTTGCCCCATCTCCTCTGAGGAAAATTTCATCAGAGATAAGCTCGAATTTTTTATTGCGGGTGAAGTGAGGGCCGCTGTAGCGAGAGATAAAAATCCATCCGAAAAAGCGTCAGCTACTGCTGGTTGCACGTAGTCGAGATTAAATTCGAATAGGGCAACCCATTGATGTCCTTCATCAAGAATATCGAGAGCGATTTCTGCTCTTGGTGTCAGTGCAGGAAGAGGGGTTATGATGTCAGTTGCTAATTCTCTATCTGTTGAGATCATCCCGAAGAGATGGTTGAATAGAGGGCTTTCTGGCGCAGCGACGTCCTGACTTACTGCTGACTTTAATCGCTCATAGCCAATTTGTGCGTGTCCAAGATCCTGAATGAGCGCCGTTCTATTTCGATCCAAAAATATCGTTAAACTGGGATCATTCTGCAAATCGAGACGCAGCGGGGCCAAGTCAGCTAAACATCCAACGATGCGTTCTGCTCCGGGTATTTCTCGATGCGACAGTGTGGTGCCAATAGTCAAGCAGTCCGCTCCTGTGAAGCGCTGCAGGGTCAATCCGTAAAGCCCGAGGAGAAGAGTGAAGGGGGTGGTTTGTCTTTTGGCGGCAAATGCGATGATGCATTCTCGGAGATCAGCGGGAATGAGGACGGAGCGGGTAGTCACTCCAGTGCTCTTTTGAGCCTTCGACTGTGCTATGAGCCTGGGTGGTTGAGGAAGGCGTTGGAGCCGCT
>RFXM01000074.1 GCA_009921565.1 Methylocystaceae bacterium
TCGTCGAGCGCGAAAACTTCCGTTTTTATTTCCCGATAACGACCTGCATCGTGATTAGTCTTATTTTAAGCCTGATTTTCTCATTCTTTAAGCGCTAGCGTAACTGACCAAAGGCGAGCAATGTAAAAAAAATTTGCCCGGCTTTGGATAAGGGTCACAGCTATTTTTTTTTGAAGGCTAGTATTAACTCGCAGATCCGCGATTAGGACAATAGCCGCTCAAGGAATAAATCTCGGTCAGTCGCCAGAAGCTGCGCTGGAGAGACATTCTAGCTTAAGAAAAATAACTGAGGCTTCCGATCGAGAACGAGGAATGGCCTCCAGGCGCTCGTAGCGCAAGCGGCAGCAGTCAGCTTAGGAGCTGTGTGGCGACGAGCGACCCACAACTGTGACTCCAATTAAATTTTGATGAACTATAAGAACCGGCCCGGCGTCGCTCGAAGGCTTTTAAATTTATCCAGCGACAATGACCGCAAGCGCAACAAAGGCGCCAATCCCGACAATGGCGTAGGAGGCAATACCTTCAAATGCAGCGACATCTCCCGAAAATTCAGTGTCAATAGATTGATTTTCCTGCATCGGCCTTCTCCTGCTCAGTCTTACTGAAAGTGAAGACTAGCGCTTAAGTGGTTTAGCGCTGTGCGTTAGAACACACTGAGATCTCTCGATCGCGCTCCAACCAGGCGCCAGCATAGGCCTAATAATCCTCCAAAATTTTATGGAGCTTATGCGATCGGCTCCACATGGGCGCTGGTTTTTTAAGAAAAGGTTCTTACTTCCCGACCCACGTCATCAGTTCATAGGTCTGCGAGGTTTCGCGCCATCACACCGAATTAATTTTTGATTAATATCTTGCCTCAAAGAGAGCGCGAGCTTGAATCTCTTTTCTCCAGCAGCTTATTTACGGCCAATCCAGTTAGCCCCTAAGAAACGAGTACTCCTCGCTCTGGAGCCCGTCGACTATCGAAATGATATACCCTCCAACGCCCCGGCTGCATGCTCATTAACTGTAAAAAACCCGCGCGACTGGTCACTCTAATGTTGTGGTGAGACGATAAAGGGTCCGCTTTGCAACCACGACCTGGCTCAAGCCAAAAACTAAAAAACCCTGCCGAGTAAGTCTCGACAGGGTTTCGGGCTCCTCTGGGGAGAGATGGCCCATTTAGGGTTGAGACCCTAAATTCACATCTTGCGGATTTGCGCTGAATTCAAAACTGCAACAAGAGCGCGCCAAAAAGAAGCGTCGCAAAATAGAGGAAGACGCCCGTTGCCCCAATCGCCTCTTTCATCAGTAATTCCTTCCAAAATACATGTTGAGGCCAACAATGCATTTTCGGCGCCACGAGATCAGTTCAGATTAGTCAGGCTTAAAAGCACAAATCTCGCGCTCTAGAAATAACATTAAGAGATTTATTTAAGTTATTGTTTTATATTAAATTTAATTATCAAATTAACGTGTTTATAAAATTCTAGCTTTCCGCCCTACTGATCCATAGCGCGGGCCTTTACTCAGAACACAAAAAAGGCAGCGCGCTTGTCCCGCAACCTGCCTAGAGGAAGCAAAGAAGCGTTTAATTTTTATGCCTATTCAAAGTGATGCAGCCAGAACCTAATGACTTAGGTTAGTTCTTAACCGGGAGATTTATCAACTTTTTAAACCGGCTCAATCCCAATCTTGAGGCGTATGCCTGCTTCAGCAAAGCAACTTGCCAAGCTAAGACACAAATTTAGGCACAGGCGCCTTAAGCAGCGCTCCCCTCATTCGCCAATCTTTTTTGATGTTGATTGTTATGGCGACGAATGAGCGAGGCGCGTTTTAATAAAACGACTACCGCCATCCAGCCCAAAGAGAGGGCGACACCACTCAAAACAAGAAGAGATAAGGCGTGAAGAACCGTCACAACGGACATGAAACACCCATTCATAAGAAACTGGAACTCAGGTTTGGTTAGCTTTCTTTAAGAGCGCGAACATGACCTTTATATGAATAGCCTCGCCTTAATTTTGCCTAGAAACAGATCGGGCAGAGGGTATAAAATATAGGTAAAACAATGTGTTTGATCCCTTAAGGGCGCGCTCTGCCTGCCCGATTTTTTCTTATTTTTTTAATCAATTAGAGAAATATCCATCTCTCCACGTCACTATCCCGTCCGGCGAGTTTATCGACAAGCTTAATGGGGGCTTTAAAAATTGAGATTATTCAATCCTTAACCCTCTCGGCCCAAAATGGACGCTGATCAAATTATGATTCGGATGGGCGGGATGCGTTTGTTTTCGCGTGTTGTAAAAAGTCGTCAGGCCAAAAAAGATAAATTCTTCAGATTCAAAACAATCTTCATGATCGAGTGCTTGGCATTCGTTTATGCCGCCTTTGTGCTCACCGTTATGCCAGGCGCATCAGAGCAAAAATTCGCACAACAGAATTATCAGCTAGCGATGAAATCCTCGCAGTAAGCGCCTTGCTATCCTCCGCAGCCTAAAACTCCGCCATTTCTGAGCAGGAAAAACACTCAGCACAGCATTTTAATTGCGCCAGCAATAATAAGCTGACCCCTTGGACCTGTTCATCCCTCTTAAGCTGTTAGGGTCCAACTCTCACTCAAGAGTTCGCTCGAGCCAAATTTGCCGCAGCCGCAGGTCTAAGCTAACCCTCGCTATGCATCGCGCCGATGGCGTCTGCGAGTTTTAAATTAACACATAACATTTATTGAACAGCCTATGACTCTAAAAGCGCCATCCCTTTCCTCCTTTCGACGCATTGTTGTGAAGGTTGGCTCTTCTTTGCTGGTTGACCCAAAAGAAGCCGCCGTAAAACGTCACTGGCTATCACGACTTGCAGACGATCTGGCGACGCTCCATCGCGGCGGAGCCGATGTGCTCGTCGTTTCCTCTGGCGCTGTAGCGCTCGGCCGTAGTGTCCTTGGCTTTCCATCCGGCGCCCTGCCGCTTGAGGATAGCCAGGCCGCCGCAGCTGTTGGTCAAATTGCACTTGCCCGGCTATGGGCTGAAGCCTTGGCCGACCGTGGTCTGATTGCAGGACAAATCCTCGTTACCTTTGGCGATACGGAAGAACGCCGCCGTTATCTTTATGCGCGCGAATGTTTGACGCGGCTCCTAGCGCTCCGCGCCGTGCCGATCATCAACGAGAATGACACGGTCGCTACTGCTGAAATACGTTATGGCGATAATGACCGCCTTGCCGCCCGCGTCGCCACAATGGCGAGCGCCGATTTGCTCATTTTATTGTCCGATGTCGACGGACTCTATACAGCGCCGCCAGCTAGCGACGCTTCAGCGGCTCATATTCCGCTCGTTCCCAGGATCAATGCAGAAATTGAAGCCATGGCGGGCGGAGCGGCTTCACAATATTCTCGTGGCGGCATGAGGACAAAAATTGAAGCTGCAAAAATCGCCTCTACCGGCGGGGCTCATATGGTGATTGCCGACGGACGTAATGAAGCGCCAATTGAGCGGATCAGTCGCGGCGAGCGCTGCACCTGGTTCCTTACCCCTTCCAATCCAGTAACCGCTCGAAAAAAATGGATCGCCGGGTCGCTAGAACCTCGCGGCGCAGCGCATATTGACGCGGGAGCCGAACGTGCGCTTGGCGCAGGCGGTAGCTTATTGCCAGCAGGCGTCACCAAGATTGAGGGAAGCTTCGCCCGAGGAGATTGTATTTTGATCCGTAACAGCTCAGGAAGCGAAATCGGCAGAGGGCTTGTTACCTACGATGCGGCTGACGCCGCGAAAATACTCGGCCACTCAACAAAAGAAATTGAACGCCTGCTGGGCTTCAAGGGTCCAGACGAAATCATCCACCGAGACGATATGGCCCTGTCAGGCGAATGACAAAAGTTTAATGTCTTGGTCATTTGATCGCTCTTGGCGAGATCGCGCCATTTCGCCATATTCTCTCCTGTCGCCCTCCTAGCGACACAGATGGAGAATTACCCATGTCACCGGAAGAACGCCAACTGCTTAATGGTCTTTTTGAGCGCATCAAATCAGCCTCAAACAGCCCAAGAGATGAGGAGGCGCAAGCTTTTATCACTGATCAGGTCAAGGCGCTTCCTGCAGCGCCCTATCTCCTTGCCCAAACAGTCATCGTGCAAGAGCAAGCCCTGGAAGGCGCCAATGCTCGCATCAAGCAACTTGAAGCGCGACTTGCCGAAGCTACCAGCAAAGGCAGCGGCGGTTTTTTAAGCGGCCTCTTTGGCCAACGCCCGGCAGATCCTCCGCCAAGAGCGACTGGTCCTTGGGGGCAAAATATGGGCGGCTATCCGCCCCCTCAGCCACAAGCCTATGCTCCTGATGCTTCAGGCGGCAGTTTTCTCCGCGGCGCGCTGGGAACTGCAGCAGGCGTTGCAGGCGGCGTGCTGCTTGCTGAAAGCATTCGCAGCCTATTCTACCATCCCGGTCTTGGCGGCATGTCTAATTTAGGGATTGGCGCCGGCTATACGCCCACAGGCGACACCACCATCATCAATAATTATTACGGTGATGACGCTCAAGGCTATCCCGGAGATCAAAGCGCAACGCAGGATGCGGACTATGGATCCAGCGGCTATGACGATGGCTATAGCTCTGATGCGGGTTATGACGATAGCGCAGGCTTTGATAGCGGCGGCGACGGCGGCTTTGACGTCTAACCTCCATCACCACTGTAACCTCAAAGGCCCGCACAGATGCGGGCCTTAATTTTTTTATACATCACACTGCTACGAGATCTTTCCCAGAGAGTAGATCAATCCATTGCGCCTGATTAATTTGATAGTTTTCGTAATCAATCATACCGACAAGATGAGAGGCGGATTCTTGCCAGCTTATGAGATGCGGTCGACCTTGTTTCTTGACCATTCGCTCAGTTTCTAAAATTTGTTTTTGTAACGAGTCAGCGTCAAGCAATGCAAAATAACGCACATCTTCGCCGCCTACTTCGCGAAAGACGGGGATATCAGAGGCAATAACGCACGCGCCATAATAAAGCGCTTCAACAAGCGGCATACCAAAACCTTCAGCAAAGGAAGGAAATACCAAGGCTTGCGCATGCTGGTAAAATAGCCTGAGATCCGCATCATTCGCATCGGAGAACCAATAAAGCCTGCGCCCATATTCTGAGTGCGATTTAATTGCTTTTTGCAAAGCGGAGGTTCTCCAACCCGCCCGGCCAACAATCACATAAACCCGTTCATCGCCCTGGGCCCAAAGTTTCTCAAAGGCGGCCAACGCAATTGGATAAGCCTTTCTCGGCTCAATCGTACCAACACTTAAAAAGAAGTTCTGATTACGTTTAATAAATTCTTCAACAACCGGCGTTGGCGCACTATTATTTTTTGCCTCAAAATCTGCGCCAAGGGGAAACCATCCTAATTGGCGCGTGCGTAAATCTTGAATAGGCGTTTCTTGTATATACGCTAAATAATCTAGCGCAACGCTTTTTGAAATACAGATTAAAGCATCA
>RFXM01000075.1 GCA_009921565.1 Methylocystaceae bacterium
CTGCTTCGCGTAGCGCCATCATATGGAGAAGTGAAGTGGCTCGTATAGCTGGCGTTAATATCCCAACGAACAAACGCGTTGTGATTGCCTTACAGTATATTCACGGCATCGGTCCCAAAAAGGCGACCGAAATCTGCGAAAAAGTACATATCCCTGCCGAGCGGCGCGTTGCGCAGCTAACAGACGCTGAGGTTTTGCAAATTCGCGAGACAATCGACCGCGACTATCTGGTTGAAGGCGATCTCCGTCGCGAAGTTGCGATCAACATTAAGCGGCTTATGGATCTGGGCTGCTATCGCGGTCTACGTCATCGTCGACAATTGCCAGTTCGCGGCCAACGCACGCATACCAATGCGCGCACGCGCAAAGGCAAGGCGAAACCAATCGCAGGCAAAAAGAAATAAGGGTTTCGCCCTTAAATAAAATATCCCCAGCGCCTGGCGTTACGGGCGCGTTTGAAGGACTAGAATTAAGATGGCTAAGGATACAACCCGCGTTCGTCGTCGCGAGAGAAAAAATATCGTCTCTGGCGTTGCGCATGTAAACTCAACTTTTAACAACACAATGATCACCATCACCGACGCGCAAGGCAACACCGTGTCTTGGTCATCGGCCGGCACAATGGGCTTTAAGGGTTCGCGTAAATCGACGCCTTATGCAGCGCAAATGGCGGCGGAAGACGCGGCGCGTAAAGCTGGCGAGCATGGCGTGCGAACGTTGGAAGTTGAGGTTTCTGGGCCTGGTTCGGGTCGTGAGTCAGCCTTGCGCGCATTACAAGCGGCGGGGTTCACTGTCACATCCATTCGCGATGTGACGCCAATTCCGCATAATGGATGTCGGCCGCGTAAGCGTCGTCGCGTCTAATCAAGGCGTTAAACCGCTAAATTGCGGTATCGTCTATTTCAACGGCGTAGATCTGACATTGACGTCGATCACGCTTCCCGGAGCTTCAAGGAAAGGCGCCCCAGTGAGCATCCAGAAGAACTGGCAGGAACTAATTAAACCAAATAAACTCGAAGTCGCGGCGGGAGATGATCCGCGTCGCATGGCGACGGCGGTTGCAGAACCGTTGGAGCGTGGTTTTGGCGTAACGCTTGGCAATGCCCTGCGTCGCGTTTTGCTCTCATCTTTGCAGGGAGCCGCAATCACCTCGATTCATATTGATGGTGTCTTGCATGAATTTTCCTCTATTCCTGGCGTGCGCGAGGATGTGACGGATATTGTTCTCAATATCAAAGATATTGCCGTTAAATATCAAGGCGAGGGTCCTAAGCGGCTCACGTTGAAGAAGACGGGCCCCGGAACTGTCACGGCAGGCGATATTCAGGCAGGCGGGGATATTCAAATCCTCAATCCTGATCTAGTGATCTGTACGCTCGATGATGGCGCAGAAATTCGGATTGAATTCACCATCTCTACGGGCATGGGCTATGTGCCTGCTGACCGTAATCGCTCAGAAGATGCGCCGATTGGTTTAATTCCAATTGATAGTCTTTACTCGCCGGTTAAAAAGGTAAGCTATCGCGTCGAAAATACCCGCGAAGGCCAGGTGCTCGATTACGATAAGCTGACGCTGTCTATCGAAACAAATGGCGCTATTTCGCCAGAAGACGCAATCGCATTTGCGGCGCGTATTCTGCAAGACCAGTTAAATGTCTTCGTTAATTTTGAAGAGCCGCGTCGTGAAGAAGCTGCGCCGTCTATTCCACAGCTCGCTTTCAATCCTGCTTTGTTGAAAAAGGTTGATGAGCTGGAATTGTCAGTGCGTTCGGCGAATTGTCTTAAAAACGATAATATCGTCTATATCGGCGATCTCATTCAAAAATCAGAAGCAGAGATGCTTCGCACGCCAAACTTTGGGCGTAAATCTCTCAACGAGATCAAGGAAGTTCTGGCGCAAATGGGCCTACACCTCGGCATGGAAGTGCCCGGTTGGCCGCCAGAAAATATCGACGATCTCGCTAAGCGGTTTGAAGAACACTACTAAATCATTCGCGCAATGCGCGTTATAAAGACGGCCGTTCCTTGGCACGGCGGCCGTATAATTAACGGAGAGCCAGATGTATCACGGTCATAAAAAACGTCGCTTCGGGCGCACGCATGAACATCGTAAGGCGATGTTTGCTAATATGGCGCAAGCGCTAATCAAACATGAGCAGATCGTCACTACTTTGCCAAAGGCGAAGGATCTGCGTCCAGTCGTTGAGAAATTGGTTACGCTTGGCAAGCGCGGCGATTTGCATGCGCGGCGCCAAGCCATTGCGCAAATCAAGGATGTTAAGCTTGTTGGCAAACTCTTTGATGTGTTGGGCCCACGCTATAAAGCGCGTAATGGCGGCTATACCCGTGTGCTCAAGGCGGGCTTTCGTTTTGGCGACAATGCGCCGCTTGCAGTCATTGAATTTGTTGATCGAGATGTCGATGCGAAGGGCCTCGACTCTGGTCCGGTTATTATTGCTGAGGAAGAGGCCGCCTAAGGCGATGCGTCTTTGACTGTATCAAAAAGACGGCCAGCTCGGCCGTCTTTTTTCTTTTTCAAATTCACTCTTGAAGATTTCGCGCGCCATTTTACTATCGCCGCGGGACGATTTTTTGGGGCAAGACATGTATTTTGGCTTGCGTAAATTTTTCACTTTACTGATTGTCTGTGCTGCTGGCGCATTGCTGTTATTATTATCCTTGCAGTGGTCGCCTCTTCGCGCTGAGACGGCTGAAGCGCCAGTGACGCCAAAGTCGCGTGCGGAAATAACCTATTCCTTCGCCTCGGTTGTTAAAAAGGCCCAGCCAGCTGTTGTGAATGTGTTCGCCTCGCGCGTAGAGCGCATGCCATCGAATCCGTTCATGGATGATCCGATTTTTCGTCGCTTTTTCGGCGAAGGCGGAAGTGGAGGCGGTCGGGAGACCTCGCAATCATTAGGCTCGGGCGTGATTGTGGATGCGAGTGGATTGGTTGTCACCAATCATCATGTGATTGAAGGCATGACGGACGTTAAAGTGTCTTTGGCGGATAAGCGCGAAATACCCGCGCAAATTCTCTTGCGAGACGCCCGCACAGATCTTGCAGTATTAAAGCTGAAAGAGGGTGGGAATTTTCCAACAATGGACCTTGGAGATTCTGACGCGTTAGAAGTTGGCGATCTTACGCTCGCGATTGGCAATCCTTTTGGCGTTGGGCAAACGGTTACTCAGGGCATTGTTTCAGCTCTTTCTCGTACGCATGTCGGAATTTCTGATTACGGATTTTTTATACAAACTGATGCAGCGATTAATCCGGGCAATTCTGGAGGACCGCTTGTTGATATGAATGCGCGCGTTGTTGGAATTAATACGGCGATTTTTTCCAAATCTGGCGGCTCTATCGGAATTGGTTTCGCCATTCCAGTTAATATGGTCAAAACTGTTTTGGCGACCGCAAAGGGCGGCGGCAAACTAGTTAAGCGGCCTTGGCTGGGCGCTTCTTTGCAAGCGATCACGCAAGAAATTGCAGAAGGACTGGGGCTTGATCGACCGGCTGGCGCTTTATTAACGGATGTGCAGCTAAAAGGTCCTGCAGATGAAGCGGGATTAAAACGCGGCGATGTTATTCTCTCGGTCGATAATCAAGTCGTCGATGATCCAGAAGCGGTAGGGTATCGCTTGGCGATGAAGCCACTTGATGGACAGGCGAGTCTGACCGTGTTGCGAGGCGGAAAAAAAATACCCGTTTCAATTAAGCTCGTATCAGCGCCGGAGAATCCGCCTCGAGATCAGATTAAGCTGAAGGGTCAAACGCCGTTTGCCGGCGCAACGATCATCAATATTTCGCCAGCTGTTATCGATGAGATGTCTGTGCAGGGCGCGACGGCTGGCGTCATTATTTCAGAGGTTGAAGAAGGGTCCATTGCACAGCAATTTAATCTTCAGCGCGGCGATATTGTGCTTGCGGTCAATGAGCAAAAAATTGCCTCAACGCGTGATTTGGAGAAAGCGACGCAAGCGCGCGCTTATTATTGGAAGATCACATTGGTTCGCGGCGGTCAGGTATTTACTACAGTCGTGGGCGGTTAATGCCTGCTTTAGCGATCCTAGTGACCACGGTCGATAGCCTGACGCAAGCACAGCGACTAACGCGCGCGGTAATAGAAAAAAAATTAGCCGCCTGCGTTCATATTACGCCTCTCGTCAGTCATTATATTTGGCAGGACGCTTATTGTGAGGCGAATGAATTCAAACTAGAAATGAAGCTTCGCGCTGAGGATTATCCCGCCTTAGCGGATTTTGTGCGATCAGTGCATAATTATGAAACGCCTGAGATCATTCGTATTGCGGTCGATGCCGTGGAGCCTGCTTATTTGGCTTGGGTTTATGACGCCACTCAACGTCACGCAGGCGATAGGGATGAATTATAATTAGTAGATGTCTTTAAAGCTATGCTAATGCTTCTAGTTAATTGACGCGACAAGATAACTTTTAAGGATAGGCGCTGATGACGCTGCCAACAGATTATTTGATAGATCGTCGACGGCTTCGGCGACGCTTGAGTTGGTGGCGCGCTGCAGCGCTGGGCGCCATCGCCTTTGCGGGTCTTGCTCTGGCGTTAAAGGATAGCGACCTCGATGGCTCTGGAGATAAGCTTTCAGCGCATATCGCTCGAGTGTCGATTCAGGGATTAATTACCGGCGACAAAGAGACGATTGAACAGATTAAAAAAATTGGCGAGTCGGATAAGGCGAAAGCTTTACTGTTGTCGATTGATAGTCCTGGCGGCACAACCGCGGGATCGGAAAAACTTTATGATGAATTACGCCGCGTGAGCGCTAAAAAACCTGTTGTCGCCGTTGTTGGAACGCTTGCCGCGTCTGGCGCTTACATCGCAGCGCTTGCGAGCGATCATATCGTCGCGCGGGGAAATTCTTTAGTCGGCTCGATTGGCGTGCTTTTTCAATTCCCAAATTTTTATAAGCTGATGGAGAATGTCGGCGTGAAAGTTGAAGAGATCAAATCTTCTCCATTGAAGGCTTCTCCGAATGGGTTTGAACCAACAAGTGACGCGGCAAAAGCGGCGATCGCAAGTTTAGTTGCTGACTCATATGACTGGTTTAAGGGATTAGTTAAAGAAAGACGCAATTTGGATGATCAGGAATTAGCTAAAGTTTCTGATGGTCGCGTTTTTACAGCCCATCAAGGTCTTCCGCTCAAGCTCGTTGATAGTATTGGCGGCGAACGAGAAGCGATTGAATGGTTGGAGGCGAATAAAAAAATTACCAAAGACTTGCCCGTGCGCGATTGGAAAAAGAAATCCAATATGGAGCGTTTGGGTCTTGTTGAGGGTGCGGCGGCTATCGCGCGGCTCGTTGGAATGGGGTCCTTTGCAGATGCGATGGAAGACGCGCTTCGAGCGGAAAAGGGCCGCGGTCTTGA
>RFXM01000076.1 GCA_009921565.1 Methylocystaceae bacterium
CCGGCGCGTCAGGCTGACGCGATACGCGCGCGACTTATACAAAATCTTGCGAAATTAGTTGAAAATGTAGAGGGCTTGGATCAGGCCCGCCTGCACCAGGAAGCTATTTTGCTTGCTGTTAAAAGCGATATTCGAGAAGAATTAGATCGACTGAAAGCCCATGTCGACAGCGTCAGCGAACTTTTAGCAAGAGGCGGCCCAATCGGTCGGCGTCTTGATTTTCTGGCGCAGGAATTGGGTCGCGAGAGCAATACGCTTTGCGCAAAATCCAATGATCCCGCTTTGACCGCCATTGGCCTTGACCTCAAAATTGAGGTTGAACAATTCAGAGAACAAGTTCAAAACATCGAATAAATTTCTTGATGCTCTAAAGGCTTAGAGAAAAACTTCGTATTTCTCCAATAAATTCTCACAAATGATTGCTCCTATGGAACCCTCACTCCCTCTGCGCCGGGGCGTTGTTTTTATTCTTTCCTCACCTTCAGGGGCAGGTAAAACAACTCTTACCCGCATGATGCTGCAAAATCGCGATCTTGATTTGAACTTATCAATTTCTGTCACGACGCGATCACGACGCAGTAGCGAAGTTGACGGCATTCATTATCGCTTCATTAGCGAGCGTCAGTTTATATCTATGCGGGATGCGGGAGAATTGCTCGAGTGGGCTGAAGTACATGGAAATTATTACGGTACGCCACGCGCTGCCGTTGAAATAATCTTAGGGCAGGGCCGCGATTGCTTATTTGATATTGATTACCAAGGAACGCGCCAGGTTCGCGAAAAATTGCCGCAAGATACAGTAAGCGTCTTTATTCTTCCACCCTCTATGAAAGAATTACGCCTGCGGCTTGAACGGCGCGCCGAAGATGCAAGTGACGTGATTGAGCGGCGGCTAGAAAATGCGCGGAAGGAAATTGCGCGTTGGAAAGATTATGATTATGTCATCATTAATGACGATTTGCAGCGTTCTTTTGACGATCTTATCGCCATTCTGCGCGCGGAACGTCAGCGCCGTCCAAGACAAGAGCGTGGGCTTGAAAAATTTGTCGCACAATTACTGAGTGAATAAATTTATTCTTGCGCATATAAATTCGCCAGTTTTACAAATTCAGCAATGCTAATTTCCTCAGCGCGTTTCGTTTCGCTAATCTCGGCTTGAGAGAGTAAGGTTGTAGGATCTTTACCAAGCGCCTTTAAGCTTTGACGCAGCATTTTTCTTCTTTGCCCGAAGGCCGCCTGCGTCACGCGCGACAAGCTTTGTTTTGAGCAGGCAAGCGGCGTGCTGAGTGGCGTCAATTCGACGACAGAGGATGTCACTTTTGGCGCAGGGGTGAAAGCTGCAGGCGAGACGTCAAATAAGATTTTCGCACTTGTTCGCCACCCACATAACACAGCCAAGCGTCCGTAATCTGCGCGCTGCGTTGGCGTCGCCACAATACGGCGCGCAACTTCTTTTTGAAACATCAAAACATAGCGGTCAAAAACGCCTGGCCAGGGTTCTGCTTCTCTGCTTCAATCCACCGCGTAAGAAGGGCTGTTGCAATATTATACGGTAAATTCGCACAAAGCCGGGCCGTCGTTACGCCACCCAATTCCTCTAACCGAAGCGGTAGATCAACGTTTAATGCATCATCTTCAATAATCGTTAGTTGATTGGGATAGTGTGCGGCAATTTCTTCTAACGCTGGCAAGCAGCGCCCATCTCGCTCGATAACAAGAACGCGCGCCCCTTGCGCAAGTAAGGCGCGGGTTAAGCCGCCGGGCCCGGGACCAATTTCGACGATGGTTTTATCAGGCGCAGCGCCAACAGCGCGCGCGATCCGGCTCGTTAAATTTAAATCAAATAAAAAATTCTGACCAAGGGTTTTCTTTGCGTCCAACCCAAAACGCGCAACAACTTCTCTTAGCGGGGGTAGAGCGTCAATCACGACGTCATCCGATCCGCTAAGCGTAATGCTTCGATTAGGCTTTTTGGATCTGCTTTATTTTTTCCAGCGATATTAAATGCCGTCCCGTGGTCTGGAGAGGTGCGCACGAAGGGCAATCCCAACGTAACATTAACGCCGCGATCAAAGGCGAGCGTTTTGATAGGGATTAAGGCCTGATCATGGGTCGGGCAAAGCGCAACGTCATAGGCTTGTCGCGCCGCCGCGTGGAATAAGGTATCGGCGGGATAGGGACCCATCGCCCTAATCCCTTTTGCGCTCAAGGCGCTGATTGCTGGGATTAGGACGTCAATTTCCTCCCGCCCCATTGCGCCATCTTCCCCAGCGTGAGGATTTAGTCCTGAAAAAGCCAATCGCGGATTGGAAATTTTAAAATATTTCTGCAAATCCTTTGCAACAATTTCGCCCGAGGCAATAATCAATTCTTGCGTTAATTTCTGCGGCACTAGAGAAAATGGAATATGAATTGTTAGAGGAACAACTGCGAGTTCTTCCGCCCATAGCATCATAACAGCGCGATAAGACCCGCCATAATGGCGTGCGGCGCAATCGGCAAGAAATTCTGTATGTCCAGGATGCGGAAATCCTGCAGAGTATAAAACTGATTTTGCAATTGGATTAGTAACAAGCGCGCGCGCTTGATGTGAGACAACATCCCGCACCGCTTCTTCAATGGATAAAATGACGCTGGACGCGTTTTTCTTATCCGCTTCCCCGGCGATCGCTTCTACTGCAACGCCGAGACTGCGCACCGGCAGAGCTGAGGAGAATAGCTCCCTTGCCTCTAGTGGCTGAGTTATTTCAATCTCGATGGCAAGACCCAATTGTCGCGCTTGCGCTTTCAAAAAGGATGGATCGGCAATGACATAAAAGGGGGGCAAATCGAGCGCTTCACGCGCCGCATAGGCCTTGAGCAGGATCTCTGGCCCAATGCCTGCGGGATCTCCCATTGTGAGGACGATTGGCGCGCGCTGTATCATCGATAAACACTGACGTAAGGCGCTTTTGAAATCAAATAAAAGCTTTGCAAGCTCGCTTTTATGAAAAGCCGCGCCCGAAGCTATCGGGAGCGGCTTATTTTTAAGCTTTTGATGCGCGCGCGGCGTTAATTATGCGGCACGCCTTCCTTATCCAAAAGCTCGGCAAGTTCGCCAGATTGAAACATCTCACGCGTGATGTCGCAGCCGCCGATGAATTCGTTTTTCACATAGAGCTGAGGGATTGTTGGCCAGTTGGAATAGGTCTTAATGCCGTCCCGGATCGCCCCATCCGCAAGCACGTTGATCGCCTTATAAGTCACGCCCAGATGATTGAGGATTTGTGCGACTTGGAGAGAAAAACCACATTTTTAATCCTTCCATCAAACGTTCAAGGCGTCGACGAATTGAGAAAACTCAAGGAACGCGCGTCGTCAAGGCGAGCGCGTGAAGTTCAGTGCCCAGCCGATCGCCAAAGGCGGCGTTGACAAGCTGATGTTGGCGCACGCGGGGTAAGCCTCGAAAGGCTTCCGACGTGACTGTCGCCGACCAATGATCATTGTCATTAGCCAGGGCTGTTAATTCGATAATTGCATCAGGCAGCGCCTGCTTGATTAGGCGTTCGATTTCAGGGCCAGGCATGGGCATGAGAATGGGATCCTCTGGGCGCGGGGGGGATTTAAGCGAAGGCTTGGTCGTCCCCTGCCATATAGGCTGGCAAAGGTTTTTCAAAAGCCTCACCTAGCTCGGTTAATGGTATCGGCTTTTCGCCCGGCCATGAAATCTCCGCGCCACCTGTCACGCCGATTTGTAGAATGCTGATATTTTCCGCGCGCGCCGCGCTAAGGATTGTCTCTACCATTTCGGGCGCGACGGCGATGAGATAGCGCGCCTGATCTTCGCCAAAAAGCGCAGCATGCGTCGGACCCTGAGGCAATTGCGTCAGTTTTGCCCCAATATTGCCCGCCAGCGCCATTTCAACGAGCGCCACGCCCAACCCCCCATCGGAGAGATCATGCGCAACAGCCACGCACCCGCTTGCGATTATACCACGTAAAAAGGCGCCATTGCGCCGCTCGGCGCTCAAATCGACAGGCGGCGGCGCGCCGTCCTTTAGGTTACAAAGATCGCGCGCATAGGCGGACTGTCCCAACCAACCCTGCGTTGCGCCAATCAAAAGCAGTGCCTGGCCAGCTTCGGAAAATCCCGTGTGGGTTGCTTTTTCAACATCTGCAATGACGCCAACGCCGCCAATAGCCGGGGTCGGCACGATGCCTGCACCCTGCGTTTCATTGTAAAGCGAGACATTGCCTGAAACAATTGGGAAATCGAGCGCGCGGGCGGCTTCTCCAATGCCTTTGAGACAGCCCACAAATTGTCCCATAATTTCGGGGCGCTCTGGATTACCAAAATTCAAATTATCGGTGAGCGCTAGAGGCGTCGCGCCGCGCACGGTGATGTTGCGCCAGGCTTCTGCGACCGCTTGTTTACCGCCCTCAAAAGGATCTGCTGCGCAATAACGCGCCGTCACATCCGTTGTGAGCGCTAAGCCTTTTGGACCATCTTTAATTCGAATAATGGCCGCATCGCCGCCTGGCTGACGAATGCTGTTGCCTAGAATGAGATGATCATATTGTTCCCAAACCCACCGCTTTGAGCAAAGATTTGGCGTTGAGATTAATTTTAGCAGCGCTTCGCGATCTGAACAGGGCGGCTTAATCGCTTCTGCAGCAATTACAGGTTTTTTAGGCGTTTCAACAAAGGGGCGATCATAGAGCGGGGCTTCATCGCCGAGTTCTTTAATGGGTAAGTCGGCTTTGGTGACGCCCTCGTGCTTAACAACAAAGCGCAATGTGTCTGTTGTCTTGCCAACAATTGCGAAATCTAGACCCCATTTTTTGAAAATAGCTTCCGCCTGCGCTTCAAGCTCAGGCTTAAGCACCATGAGCATGCGCTCCTGGCTTTCAGAGAGCATCATTTCATAGGCGGTCATACCTTCTTCACGGCACGGCACAGCGTCGAGATTGAGTTCAATGCCAAGATTGCCTTTTGCGCCCATTTCAACTGCGGATGAAGTGAGACCCGCTGCGCCCATATCTTGAATGGCGATAACGGCGCCCGACGCCATCAATTCAAGGCAGGCCTCAAGCAAAAGCTTTTCAGAAAATGGATCGCCCACTTGAACTGTTGGACGTTTTTCTTCTGCATCCGCCTCAAATGATGCGG
>RFXM01000077.1 GCA_009921565.1 Methylocystaceae bacterium
CGCTATCTGGATGACTTACCGTTAGCTAAGGCCACAACCGGCAATCCAGTTTATACAAATGTTGATGGCTATCATATCTATACATTTAACAATGACGGCTCGATAGAATTTGCTCCGTTGGTTATTCAAATACCCGCCGAGTATTTCCTTGTTGGCGGAGGCGGCGGTGCTTCTAAAGGAACTTCTACGCAAGTATATGGCGGCGGCGGAGGTGGTGCTGAGGGCAAGACAGGCTCATTCGAGATTTCATCCGGTAAAGTTTATGCCGTGAAGGTTGGCGCTGGTGGGTTAGGTTCGACGACAAACGCGACAAACGGAACACCCGGCGAAGACAGCTCCATAGATTACATTGTTGCTAAAGGCGGTGGCCAGGGAAATGCCAATGGCGTTGGCGGCACGTCCGGCACTGGATACCCAGGTCAATCACCATTCGGACAATACACTGGCGGCGGTGGCGGCGGCGCAACTGGCAACGGCTCAGGCTACACTGGCGGCGCTGGCGTTGGCTCAAATTTTACTGGCTCATCTTTGCGTTATTGCGGCGGCGGCGGCGGGTCGAGTGACGGCGCAAGCGGTTCTGGCACAGACGGCGGCGGCAATGGCGCTGCTCAATACGGCGTCCCTACAGATGGTCGCGCGAATAGCGGTGGTGGTGGTGGTTCATCACGCTGGGAGAGTGGCCGCACATCTGCTGGCAATGGTGGTTCTGGAATAGCTGTTATTCGCTATCCAACAACATACAAGCCCGCAACGATTACAGGAAGCGTTACACAGCAAATTATAGGCGGCAATTACGTCTATGTGTTCACTGATGATGGCACTATTAAAGTTTCTAGGTAGGTGAATAATGTCCGAACTTAAAACCACAATCATTAAACACCCGTCGAGTATAGTCGATAATCTTACGCTTAATGCAGATGGCACTGTAGATTTCTATAGTCCTCAAAGCGGAGGTGCTGCTCCCGGCGCTGTTATGTACTACGCTATGAAAACGCCACCGTCAGGTTGGCTTATTTGTGATGGATCATCCCATCCGACTGCAACATATCCAGCCTTACATGCTGCTATAGGAAATACATACGGTGGGGATGCCATAAATTTTAATCTTCCAGATTTACGCGGTCAGTTTATTCGTGGTTGGGATGATGAGAAAGGCATAGATCCTGGTCGTGTATTTGGATCGAAACAGGAAGATGGCGTTGGGCCTATTATCGTGAATGATCCTGGTCACGATCATTTAGCTGGAAGTTATAAAGCTGGATTGGGAAATCAGGGATCTAACTATAACGTCCCATCTCTTGATAGAACTTCAACAGATAAAACAAATATTTCAATTTCTGGCACCATAGATGAAACGCGGCCAGTGAATGTGGCTTTATTGCCCTGCATAAAAACCTAGCATGATTGAATATTCCGTATTCTTTCGCTCAGTTCGTAAGTCCATTTTCACAACTGGCTTAACCAAAGGCCAAGTTGATGGGATGGAAAAGATATTAGATTACTGGCAGGGAGAGCATGAGAATGTATCGCTTGATCAGATGGCGTATATCTTAGCGACGATTTACTGGGAGACAGCTCATAAGATGGTGCCAGTGAAAGAGGCTGGCGGCGAGCGGTATCTCAGGTCCAAGCGATATTATCCATACATTGGCGTTGGACTTGTCCAGGTAACATGGGCACAGAATTGGCGGCGCTGGGGCATTAGCAAAGTAGAAGACGGCTTGTCCTGGCCCATAGCATTGCGCGCGACGTTTGAGGGAATGAGACAAGGCGCGTTCACTGGCAAGAGACTTGACGATTATATCGGTAACGGTCGGAGAGATTATGTTGGCGCGCGTCGTATCATTAACGGCGTTGATCGCAACAAAGAGATAGCTGCAATCGCAGAGAAATTTAGAACCGCTTTGCGTGAGGCCCAGAGTGACGCGCCAGTGTTGGCGGCGGTGTCCCAGGAGCCATCTACGCCTGAGTTTAAAGACTGGCTGCTGGCGGCGTTACGTGACGACGAGGAAGTGCGCGAGGCTATCCTGGCGCTGGTCTATCCAGAAGAGGAACCGACTGAGGAAACGGAACCTATGATGGCCTATGACGACGAGCCGCACGAAGAATATGGACAAGCCTAGACCTCCCCGGCACCAAGCTCCGCAATACGATTACGAGGAGCACAATACGGTTCCCGTTTCCTCGGGCACGGTGTCGACCGTGACGAATAGCCTGCTCACGGCCTATAAGATCAACCCTATTATGATAGCTATGATCGTCCTTTTGCTTACAATTATAGGGGCGCTTGGCTATTATATGATGAGGAATGACGACAGAATCTACGCCTACATTTCGGCGCGAGATATTCAACGTCAGGACCTTTATGATAGACTGATCGAGATGGCGCTAAAGTGCAGATCGATAGCAACTAACCCTGATCACTTTCCTCAGTTAGAGTTTCCTGAGACAATTACACCGCCGGCAAAAACGCCAACAAAAAGGGATGGTAAATAGCGAGTCCAACGTATGCTAATGATTTCAATGGTTGGAGTTGATTCCCAAGCTGTATGTCGAGGGTTCGATTCCCTTCGCCCGCTCCATCGCCTTTGATTGCGCAGAGCTTAAAAAAGAATATTTTCGCTTAACCATAGTAGAAGAGCGCAATAAGTAAGAAAAAGACGGGATAGAGTGATGGACGAGAAATTGATCCCGGGCGTTAAATCAACGGATTCACCCGCGCCAACATCACAGGTTAAACCATCGACTACTATACCTCTTCTACAAAGCCTTGAGCTCTCACAAGATGAGCGTTGGTTTGTTGTTCAGGCGCTCGCAAGGCGGGAGCCAGTTGCGAAAATGCGGCTTGAGGCTCAGGGCTATAAAATCTTTCTTCCCCAAATGATTAAAACTGTGCGTCATGCGCGTAAAATGCGACAAGCGCGCGTGGCTGTTTTTCCAGGATATCTTTTTGTTGCACTCAATCCTCTTAAGGATCGCTGGCGCAGTATTAATGGAACAATTGGCGTTGCGCGCATGATCACGGCGAATGAGGGGCCGGCGCCTGTGCCACGCGGCATCGTGGAGTCTTTAACCTTATATCTTGATAATCAGGGGATCTGTCGTTTTGATCGCGATTTAAAAGTAGGCCAACAGGTGCGTATTATTTCTGGTCCCTTTGCCCATTTGATTGGTCAAATCGCTACGCTTGATGGCAAGGGGCGCGCGCGCGTTCTGCTAAAAATCATGTCTAATGAAATTGTAACGACTTTAGATCAGTCGTCGCTCGAATTAGCTGGATAAGCTGAGATCTTGCATAATTGCGGGCTTCGTTATAGGCCCTTGAATATTATCTATTTTAAGGCTGTCCATTTTGCATCTATCCGATCATAATTCTCACGCGCCGCTGAGCGCCTCTGCTTGTGGTCCGCTCAAAGGCCGCATTAGACCGCCTGGAGATAAATCTGTTTCGCATCGATCCTTAATTCTAGGATTACTGGCGGTTGGCGAGACGAAAATAACCGGATTGCTTGAGGGTGAGGATGTGTTGCGCACGGCAGACGCTTGTCGTCATCTTGGTGCGAAAGTCGTTCGACATGCTGATGGCGGCTGGAGTGTTTGGGGCGCTGGCCTTGGCTCATTAATGCAGCCAAGCGAAACCCTCGACTTTGGAAATGCTGGCACTGGATCGCGGTTGATGATGGGCGTTGTCGCAGGGCACCCAATTGTCGTGCGATTTGATGGCGACGCCTCACTGCGCAAGCGTCCAATGAAGCGCATCTTAGATCCGCTGCTATTACAGGGAGCGCAAGTCTTGGAGCAGGCGCATGACGGACGCTTGCCCTTAGTTATCCAAGGTTCGTCAGAACCCTTGCCGGTTGAGTATAAAACGCCCGTTGCTTCCGCTCAGATTAAGTCAGCGGTTCTCTTCTGTGGCTTGAATTCGCCGGGCCAAACGACTGTGATTGAAGTTGAAGCGTCTCGAGATCACACAGAAAAAATGCTTGCCTATTTTGGCGCGACGATCAAAAGCGAGCCCTTTGGGCCGCATGGCCGAAAAATCACTTTGCAGGGCCGCCCAGAATTAAGCCCGCGTGTTGTGAATGTGCCTGTTGATCCTTCATCAGCAGCTTTTCCGCTTGTTGCGGCTTTAATTATCCCTGGCTCCCGCGTCGTGATTGAAGGCGTCATGACCAACCCCCTGCGTAGCGGGCTCGTGACAACGCTTCTGGAAATGGGCGCCGATATAAAGCTCGAAAATCAACGAGAGGAAGGCGGCGAGGAAGTTGCAGACATTATCGCGAGTTATTCTCAATTACGGGGCGTTGAAGTTCCTCCCGAGCGCGCGCCATCAATGATTGATGAGTATCCTATCCTTGCCGTTGCCGCTTCTTTTGCAAAAGGCGCAACGCTTATGCGGGGCCTTTCAGAATTGCGCGTGAAAGAGTCGGATCGATTAGCGGCGGTTGCTGAAGGATTAAGAGTAAATGGCGTCGTTAACGAAATTATAGGCGACGATCTTAAGGTCGAGGGTGGCGCTGTTGTAGGCGGCGGCGTCGTTGAAACGCATCTTGATCATCGAATTGCAATGAGTTTTCTCATTATGGGCTTAGCCGCTCAAAAGAAAATTACGGTTGACGATGAAACAATGATCAAAACAAGCTTTCCTCAATTTCAAAGCTTGATGCAAGAATTAGGGGCGCATTTTTCGTGAGTTTTGTAATCGCAATTGACGGGCCTGCTGCCTCAGGTAAAGGAACTCTAGCGCGCCGCTTAGCGGAGCATTATAAATTGCCGCATTTGGATACGGGTTTGCTCTATCGCGCCACAGCTTGCGCATTAATCGATGAAGGTTTGCCTTTAGAAGACGCCGCTGCTGCTGAGGAAGCTGCGCGCGGATTATCTTTAAGTGAATTTGATGCTGAGCGATTGCGTTCGCGTG
>RFXM01000078.1 GCA_009921565.1 Methylocystaceae bacterium
GTCAGCGAACTAGTTCATAAAAACTATGTTCCGCAACATTATGATGCTCACACTGATTTGAGCGGAATTTTCGGCGTGAAGTGGATGGTCAAATATCGTACATCAGGTGATTTTTGGAATAATCCCGTGCTTTATGCTGCTTGATTCGGCTTTATTGCTCCCGCGGCGTGCACGATCATGTGCCGCTATATGCCTTAAATGATACACGCATTGATTAAATTTTTCACGCGCAGGGGCCCCAAAACGAACCCGCGCGATAAAGCAATCCGAATTTGCAAGCGAAATCCGAGACTTGCAGAGTTAACCCCGTTATTCACTGTTTCTTAACGATTATACACAACATATAGATATATGGCTGTGACCTTGCACTAAACCTTGTCTGATCTCTTGACGCCATCGGCGGCCAGAATTAGGGTTCAAGTCTAGATGCGCTGAGTGGCCGAGGGGTTTCATCCCGGGGTTAGCGGGGCAAATCCCAACAGGAATGCGGCACCAGCGAAACTCGCTTTGCCGGAATGCGTTGCCCGATCAAGGGCGAGACGAGGCTGTGCGTTTTCGCGGGCCTTGGAGATCTGGTTGTTGTCCGGTGGCATTGCGTGCAATGCGTCCGGCGACAACGATAACAATAGGTGTGGCAAGTGGCCGGAAAACGGCCCGACAGGTGAGTAACCTGAGTTTTGTAAGGATTGGACGGCAATGCGGATCGAGCGTCACTACACGAAGGCTAACACATCCCCCTATGCGGACATCGCGTTCCGGTATGCCACGAGCGAGATCCGCAATCCGGATGGCTCTGTTGTTTTTTCTCTTGATAATATTGAGGTTCCTGCGCAGTGGAGCCAGGTCGCCTCTGATGTTTTGGCGCAGAAATATTTTCGTAAAGCAGGCGTGCCAGCCCATCTCAAGCGCGTAGAAGAAAATACCGTTCCCGCTTTTCTCTGGCGCTCAGTCGCTGACACAGAAGCTCTCGCGGATTTACCGAAGGATCAGCGCTTCACCTCTGAAATTTCCGCCAAACAGGTTTTTGATCGCTTAGCTGGCGCTTGGACCTATTGGGGCTGGAAGGGGGGCTACTTCGACACAGAGGAAGATGCGCAGGCTTTTAGCGATGAGCTGCGGTTCATGCTTGCCAAGCAAATGGCGGCGCCCAATTCACCACAGTGGTTTAATACCGGCTTACATTGGGCTTATGGCGTAGACGGACCAAGCCAAGGCCATTTCTACGTCGACTACACCAATGGCAAGATGGTGAAGTCAAAATCTTCCTACGAACATCCCCAGCCCCACGCCTGTTTTATTCAGTCGATTGAAGATGATCTCGTTAATGACGGCGGCATCATGGATCTTTGGGTGCGGGAAGCCCGTTTGTTCAAATATGGCTCCGGCACAGGAACGAATTTTTCAAAACTACGGGGCGAGAAAGAAAAACTATCCGGCGGTGGGTCTTCCTCAGGCCTGATGTCCTTTTTAAGAATCGGCGATCGCGCAGCGGGCGCGATCAAATCGGGTGGCACGACGCGGCGCGCTGCGAAAATGGTCGTTGTTGATATCGACCATCCCGATATTGAAGCCTTTATCGATTGGAAAGTTAAAGAAGAAGAAAAAGTCGCTGCGCTGGTTACTGGGTCAAAGATCGTCAAGAAGCATCTCAAGGCGATCATGCGGGCCTGCGTCAATTGCGAAGGTCCGGGCGATGATTGTTTTAACCCTGACATCAATCCAGCGCTCAAGCGGGAAATTAAAGCTGCGCGTCGGGATGACGTGCCGGATAATCTCATCAAGCGGATTATTCAATTTGCGCGTCAGGGCTTTAAAGACATTAGTTTTGATACCTATGACACGGACTGGGATAGCGAAGCCTATCTGACTGTGTCGGGTCAAAATTCCAATAACTCTGTGCGTGTTACGGATGAATTTTTGCGCGCTGTTGAATCAGACGGCGATTGGACGCTCACGCGTCGTCTTGACGGTAAGCCGGCTAAATCGCTGCGCGCGCGAGAATTGTGGGATAAAATTGGCTATGCGGCATGGGCGTCCGCTGATCCTGGCATTCAGTTTCATACGACAATTAATGATTGGCATACGTGTCCCGCCGGCGGAGAAATTAGAGCGTCAAATCCCTGTTCGGAATATATGTTTCTTGACGATACAGCGTGCAATCTTGCTTCATTGAATCTGCTGCAGTTTAGAAACGAAGAAACCAAGCAAATCGATATTGACTCCTATGAGCATGCAGTGCGGCTCTGGACAGTCGTGCTTGAGATCTCGGTGTTAATGGCGCAATTTCCTTCGAAAGAGATAGCGCAGCTTTCCTATGACTATCGCACGCTGGGTCTGGGCTACGCTAATGTTGGCGGACTGTTGATGTCTTCCGGTATCGCTTATGATAGCGAGGCAGGTCGCGCGATCACGGGCGCCTTATCCGCCATCATGACGGGTATGTGTTACGCAACATCAGCTGAAATGGCGCGTGAACGCGGCACGTTCGCCCGCTTCCAAGAAAATCGCGAAGCGATGTTGCGCGTTATTCGCAATCATCGCATCGCCGCCCATGGCGAGCGAACAGGCTATGAGCAGCTGGCGATCTCGCCTGTGCCGCTCGATATAGAAGCCTGTCCGGATCCTTTGCTGATGAAGCGCGCTGCGTTGGCTTGGGATAAGGCTCTGTCTCAGGGCGAACTCTACGGTTATCGTAACGCACAAGTTACTGTTGTCGCGCCTACAGGCACAATTGGTCTGGTGATGGATTGCGATACAACAGGTATTGAGCCGGATTTTGCGCTTGTTAAATTCAAAAAATTAGCTGGCGGCGGCTATTTGAAGATCGTCAATCGCGCGGTCCCGGAAGGTTTGCGCGCTTTGGGATATCGCGAGCATGAAATCGCTGAGATCGAGGCCTATGCCGTTGGTCATGCGTCGCTTGCGAATGCGCCGGGCGTCAATTCAGCTTCCTTGGCGGCAAAAGGTTTCACTGCAGAAAAGCTCGCCGCTGTTGAAGCTGCGCTTCCTTCAGCCTTTGATATTAAATTCGTCTTTAATAAATGGACGCTTGGGGCTGATTTCCTAACGACTGCTTTGAAGGTGCCGGTTGACGCCCTAGAGGATCGTAATTTCGATCTTCTCATCCATCTTGGCTACAGTAAGTCAGAGATCGAAGCCGCCAATACGCATGTTTGTGGGGCAATGACGCTTGAGGGGGCGCCCTTTCTCAAGCCGGAACATTATTCAGTATTTGATTGCGCCAATCCATGCGGACGCACAGGCAAACGCTATCTTTCTGTCGACTCGCATATCCGGATGATGGCTGCGGCGCAGCCCTTCATCACAGGTGCGATCTCGAAGACGATTAATATGCCCAATGATGCGACCGTTGAGGATTGCGAGCAAGCTTATCTTCTGTCATGGCGCTTGGGTCTTAAGGCAAATGCGCTCTATCGGGATGGATCAAAACTCTCGCAGCCGCTGTCATCGCAATTGATTGCTAATGATGACGATGAAGATGACAATAAGGTTGAAGAATTGGTCGCCGCAAATGCGCCTGCGCGCGCGGCGGCTTTAGCGGAACGCATTGTTGAACGCGTCATTCATCAAGTCGTTCGGGAACGCGAGAAGCTTCCGGATCGTCGTAAAGGCTATACGCAGAAGGCGGCTGTTGGCGGACACAAGGTCTACCTTCGCACGGGCGAATATGTTGATGGTCGTCTGGGCGAGATCTTCATTGATATGCATAAAGAAGGCGCCGCCTTTAGAAGCTTGATGAATAATTTCGCGATCGCGATTTCACTTGGGCTACAGTATGGCGTGCCGCTGGAAGAATATGTTGACGCCTTCACCTTCACGCGGTTTGAGCCTGCGGGTCCTGTTCAAGGCAATGACGCGATCAAAAATGCGACGTCAATTCTAGATTATGTCTTCCGCGAACTCGCTGTTTCCTATCTTGGTCGACATGATCTTGCTCACGTCTCGCCTGATGACATCGGTCATGATGTTCTCGGCAAAGGGGAAAATGAAGGCAAAGCGCCTGAAGCTTCCTCGGTTGTCTCCAAAGGATTATTGCGATCAAAAACCGACAAGCTAATGGTTGTGCGCGGCGGCGCGACGGCGTTGCGCGCTGAGCCAGAGATTATTAGCGAAGTGGCGGCAGACCCAATATCCGCATTGGGTTGGACAGAGCCAACGCGTTCCATCGATGGGGTCGCCGAGCGTCGCGCTGAAGCGCGGATGAAAGGCTATGTTGGCGAAGCCTGTCCGGAATGCGCGAATTTTACCCTCGTGCGCAATGGCACCTGTCTCAAGTGTGAAACTTGCGGATCGACGACAGGGTGCTCCTGATCAGATTAAAAAAGGCCCCGACTAAATCAGTCGGGGCTTTTTACTTATGAGACCCGTCTTTTGCCGCCAAAGTTTGGCGCTCACGTTGAGCTCCTCAGAAGCTGTTTAAGGCTGGCTTATTACTCTTCGCGCTCTCGAGATCTCGAGACGCGTTATCTCTTGCAATCATATGTCGTTTATCGAGCGTCTGATGCGCCGTCAGATATGGATGAAATAGGCTTAGAACAGCTTGTCGCATCCGTGCGTGAAGCGTCATTTTTCCCTTGGAGAGCGGGTTTATCCGCTGTTTTGCTCTATCGCTAGCCGCTTGGATTTGTTGACTTGACGGGGCGGTGATCCGGGTCTTTATGTGGCTTTACCGCTGCTTGCGGCGGCCTAGACTGGTTTTCAGGAGAAATTAGGATGTCCTTTCTATTTGCGCGACGCGCTTTTTTATTTGCTGCGATGTCGCTTTTTCCA
>RFXM01000079.1 GCA_009921565.1 Methylocystaceae bacterium
AGAATCTGTGCCAACAAGCGAGTCCGGATAAGCGACATCAACCGTTGCGCCATTAAAATGTTCTTCCCGGGTCCAAACCGTTTGGGCGAGAAATTCTAAATTCACCTGATGGCAGATACCGGTGCCAGGCGGCACAACTCGAAAATTATCAAAAGCCGACTGGCCCCATTTTAGAAAACGATATCGTTCGCCATTGCGCTGATATTCAAGATCAACATTTTCAGAAAATGCTTGGCCTGAACCAAATTTATCCACAATCACTGAGTGATCGATCACAAGATCAACTGGCACCAGAGGATTAATTTGTTGCGGATCTCCGCCAAGAGATTTCATCGCGTCGCGCATCGCCGCCAAATCAACGACAGCTGGAACGCCTGTAAAATCCTGCATCAAAACGCGCGCAGGCCGGAAGGCGATTTCCCGCTCCACCTTGCCTTTTTCAACAAGCCATTTTGCAAAGCCGGAAATTGTTTCTTGTGTTACCCAGCGCCCATCTTCATGACGCAGAAGATTTTCTAAAACCACTTTGAGTGAATAGGGTAAGCGCGAGATTCCAGCCAACCCATTGGCCTCTGCCGCTTTGAGTGAAAAATAATGATAGACCCGATCTCCGACGACAAGCTTTTGACGGGATTTGAAACTGTCGACTGAGGTCATGAGAAGTCCTTAAACAACGAAATGAAAACTATTCTAGACGGGATCTTTCTAGAAAATTCCGTGCCAGCGGCAAATAAAAAACGATGCTGGAGACAATTTAACCTAAAGGTCCCCTTAATGAGGCGCGCCGCGCAATGGCCGCTCCTCCATTTTTGCTAGAAAAACGCAAGAAAACGCCAAGCAAAGTCCGATCGCCAAAAATACCCCGCGATAAGCCCCAATCATCGCGGGGATCAATGCGGCCTTATCATGGGGAGAGTCCAGAAGATCCGCGCGCCCGCCACTTAGGGCCAACGCGCCAAAAAGCGCCACTAAGGCCGCCGTACCCAATTGCCGAAAAAACTGCATAGCCGCCGTGGCTGTCCCAAGATCCCGCGCATCGACGGCGTTTTGAACAGACACCGTTGCAATTGGCAGCATGGCGCCAACACCAAAAGTACTGATGACCAATAAAATATTTAAGCCAAAAAAAGATAGAGTCTCTAACCGCCACGCCACAAAAAACGCCGCAAGGGCGGCAGATAGCAACCCAATCACCGGCATGATTTTATAATGCGCCCGATGCGCCATAATCCGACCAGAGCATGCTGCGCCAATGACGGTGGCGATCATGAGTGGAATTAAGGCAAGACCGCAATCGCGCGGATTAAGACCAATGACGCCCTCAAAATAAATAGGCATCACGACGGAAAGACCCACAAAAGCCCCTAACCCCAATGCGCTCGAAATCACTGCGTCTCGCAAGATTTTGAGCTTAAACAAACGTGTTGGGATTAATGGCTCGTCAAAAGTCAACGTACGCCAGATAAAAACTGCCCAAAATACGGCTGATATCCCAAAAAGACCTAAAATAGCGTCTGAAATCCATGAAAAACGTCCGCCAAGGCGGCCTAAAGCCAGGACAAGGGCTCCCGAGGCGATCACCAATAAGCCCGCGCCCAGATAGTCGATGTGGTGAGGATGACGACGTTGGGGCAGGAGTTTCAATCGTAAATTAATGACGTAAAGCGCAGCAAGGCCAAGTGGGATGTTAATCCAAAAAATCAGCGACCAGTGAAGATATTGAGCAAAAAAGCCCCCTAATACTGGACCAGCAATACTTGAGGTGGCGAAAACAGCGGCAAAATAGGTTTGATAACGCCCGCGCTCTCGGGGGGTCACCAAATCAGCAATCACTGTTTGGGCCAGTGAAATAAGCCCCCCACCGCCTAATCCTTGCAGAAATCGAGCGGCGGCTAAGAGACCCATTGTCGATGCCAAGGCGCAAGCGACAGAGCCAAAGATAAAAATCATCAGACCTGCCGCCAAAACGTGACGACGGCCATAAACATCAGCAAATTTTCCATAAAGCGGCGTCACAGCGGTAGCGGCGACCAAATAGGAAGTGACAATTAAAGGCAGATTCTGGGGATCTCCTAGCTCCTGGCCAATGGTTGGCATCGCTGTGACAACAATTGTCTGATCCAAGGCTGATAGAAGCATGGCGAGACCCAAGCCAACCATGACCTGCCGAAATTCTGCAGGCTTGGGTGACGCCGCTTCATCCATAAAAATTACCTTTTTGGGCGCTTAAACATCGCAGCAAAGTTCAAAAGGCTTGCGAGTCTGCACTATTCACGCTCACTTGAGTCCAGAGCAGCGCGTTAAACCCTGAACCCATTGTTCCGCTGCTTAGGGCATTTTATGCTGCGCAGCAATTTCAACTCCCAATTACTCTAGACTTAGACCCAGGATGGAAAGAACGATACTCAGCAACCGTCAGAACGCACTCTTTCTGAATGTCGATTGTTAAGATATCCGTTAGTTACACAATGATTTCACAATCTCGAGCCATTCATCTGCCAAAGCTCCTTGGTAGGGGCGAAGCCCGGCGCAACGATACCAATAAGCGGCGTTTGTTAGATCGCCTTCCTTTCGGTGCAGATAGGCATGGGTGCGCATTGAGGCGAAATCAGAGCCTTCATCGACGCAGAGATGCGCTGCCTGCCAATCATTTTTGGCGTCAAACCAAAGCGCGCTTAGAGGCGGCGAGAAGCGGCTTGGCCTTTCTCCCGTCAAGGAGAGAAGAAAATCCTCTAAACTCGGGGCCTCTGCGCTATCCGTCATGGGGCTCGACGCTGTCTGGTCTTTAGGTTTATGTGATTGACTATAGAGAATAACACCCTCAAAGCCCAAAATCCGAGAAGATCAAAGAGAGAAAATGGTCGAAAGTCCTTGTAAAAAGCTATGCGCGCTCAATTCTGCGGACATCTGCTCCGGCTGCGGCCGTACACGGGAAGAAATCGGTAATTGGATGATGATGTCCGATGAGGGCAGGGTCAGGGTCAAAAAATTGGCCGAGCGCCGCCTCGCTGCCCTCGCGCCCCAAATGCCAACGATTGACTCAAAAGCCGCTCACGCCTAAAGCACTTAGAAATCTCGAGAGAGAAATTTATCTATCAGCCTAGTCGTTCGTGAAACGACGGGCCAACGCTCGGCAGCGCGATGCGCCCCCGGGCGAGTTTTGTGTTGGGATCGGCCTCATTCAAGTCCTGATCCCCGGGAGAGAAATTTATGTTTGAGAGCCTTTCCGAAAAGCTCTCCGGCGTTTTCGATCGGCTGACGCGCCGCAGCGCTCTCAGCGAAAGCGACGTTGCAGAAGCTCTGAAAGAAATCCGCCGCGCGCTTCTTGAAGCCGACGTCGCGCTGGATGTTGTCCGCTCATTCACGGATAAGGTGCGCGATCGCGCTGTTGGCGCAGGCGTAATTAAATCTGTCTCTCCCGGCCAGATGGTCGTCAAAATCGTCAATGACGTCCTAATCGAAACGCTGGGAGGCGACGCAGAGCCGATCAATCTTGCGGCCAACCCGCCCGTTGCAATTATGATGGTGGGCCTGCAAGGCGCGGGTAAAACGACAACCACTGCTAAGATCGCAAAAAGACTTAAAGAGCGTCACAGCAAACGCGTGTTGATGGCCTCATTGGATGTGAAACGTCCAGCCGCTCAGGAGCAATTGGCGATTTTGGGACGTCAGGTCGAAATCGACACATTGCCAATCATCGCGGGTCAGACGCCGGTGCAGATTTCAAGACGCGCCATGGAGGCGGCCCGCCTTGAAGGATATGACGTTGTCTTATTGGATACTGCGGGACGTACGCATATCGATGAACCCCTAATGCAGGAAATGGCGGATGTTAAATCCTACGCCAGTCCGCATGAAATCCTTCTCGTCGCCGACGCCTTAACCGGCCAAGACGCAGTCAATCTCGCCAAGAATTTTGACGATCGCGTGGGCATCACCGGCATTGTGCTGACTCGTATGGATGGCGATGGGCGCGGCGGCGCCGCGCTCTCCATGCGTCATGTCACCGGCAAGCCGATCAAATTGATCGGCGTTGGCGAAAAGATGGACGCGCTGGATGAATTTGCGCCAACGCGTATCGCTAATCGTATTCTTGGTATGGGCGACATCGTCGCGCTGGTCGAGAAAGCCGCTGCAGCAATTGACGCTGAACAGGCGCGCAAAGCCGCCGAGCGCATGGCGAAAGGTAAATTCGATCTGCAAGATCTTTGCGATCAGCTTGCTCAGGTTGAAAAAATCGGCGGCTTAGGCGGCATTATGGGTTTGCTGCCGGGCGTGGCCAAAATGAAAGATCAGATCTCAAAAGCTAATCTCGACGATGGGATGATCAAACGTCAGCGCGCGATCATTCTCTCAATGACGCCACGCGAGCGACGTAACCCCGATCTTTTGAAAGCGTCGCGTAAAAAACGTATCGCGGCTGGATCGGGCGCAAAAGTTGAAGATGTTAATCGTCTTCTCAAACAACACCGTCAAATGGCGGATTTAATGAAATCTTTCGGCGGCGGAAAGCGTGGCGGCCTTATGGGCAAGGCCGCGCAAATGATGGGTCTCGGCGGCGGCATGCAAATGCCTTCAGAGGAAGAATTGAAAAAAATGCAGGAAAAGTTGGGCGGCGCGCCGCCTGCGCGTCTTAGCGGAGGCATCCCTGCGGCGCCCCCCGCTGACCTTCTTGCAAAAAAACCAAGCCTCCCCGGGCTTGGCGGCGGATTGCTAAGCGGGATCAACCCGTTTGGAAAGAAAAA
>RFXM01000080.1 GCA_009921565.1 Methylocystaceae bacterium
ATCATCCATGGCCGATGCGCCAGGCTCGGCATATTCAGCAAAGACCCGCCAGCCGTGTCTCTCGCAATAGGCGCGTGTTTGCGCGAGTTGATCTGGGATAGAGAGATCGACCTCAGCTTGTCGCGTCGTAGACACGCGCAAATAGAGTGCTGCATTTAGAGGTTTAGTCATGCTTCTCTCGCCGCTTTAGCTGAGAGAGCGAAGAAACGCGTCCAGTAATGGTCCAAGAAAACGGTCTATCGCCTCTACTTCTTGAGAGGTAACCGGGATCTTATCGGGCCAATTATCAACTACATGAAAAGCGTTTTGATCGCTCTCGCCTTGGCCAGGAGTATAGGCCGATTGCGCGCACAGGTCATCGGATGGCCCAAGGGTAAACCCAGCTTTTTCACGAGCAGCGCGAATATGAGTCATGTCAATGAGTTGGCGCAATATTGGGGAAGATGGCGCGCCAATCCGTCCAAAATTTACGGGTCGGCACGCTTGATGGAACCAGGTTTTTTTGAGGGGCGATAGAACGCCAGAAACGATCAGACCAACTTCCCGTTTTAATCAAACTCGTTGGAGCGGAACTGACCAGTTTCTTTTTTACTTTCTTTATTCGCGATCTTCTTCGAGCTTGTCTCGGCGATCTTAGTTGAACGCCAGTGAACGGGATCTTCTATCCACTTGTTGATTTCTGACTCACGCCATCCAGCACCCATTACGCTGATGCGGACTTGTTGAGGGAATGTCCCTTTGTTCATTTGTCGATAAATCGTAGAGCGTGACAGGCTCGTTCTCTCAATAACAGTTCGAATACGAATGATGCGATCAGGCGCAGTCAAAGCACAGCTCCTTTAAGAAGTTAAAAAGAAATAACATCAACACTGACAGATTTTTTCCAACTCGCAAGAGTAAAAAAGCACTGATCGTAGTCTGGCGTAGCGCAGGGTACAAAATATTTTTTTATGCCTTTTGAGCACACATCTCTTCGGCATCCGAGGTTAATAACTATGTGTGAACGAAAAGAATCAAGACAGAATTTTCATCGCAGAAACTCTAGAATAGAAAAAGAAACTCTAGCGTAGACTTGATCAAAGTTGATAAAATCAAAACAACCGAGCTCGTCGATTGATGATGATCTGTAATTTAAAAGTCATTGTCTCATGGAGGCGCAATTTGTTTCAGCTCCCAACGTATAATCGTCAGAACAAAATGCGCTCTGCTTTTTAATGCACTCCTCGAAACGAAAAATCACGCTATTTCTGACGAGGCTCATTTTTCAAATTTGATGATGCCTAAGAATTCCAGAAAGAACTTAGACGCAAAATTTTAAACGTTAACTGAGCTTTAAAAGCACCCGGATAATCTCTTCAAATAACCGATAAGACCAAAACTACCAGCGCCAAAACCTCTAAGACTAAAGAGGTTGCTCCTGGTGCCGACTTCGATAGCCTTCGTCCTAGTATCTGTAAATTTCCACTTGGCGGGATAGATGATGCGCCTGACAGATTTTGTGGCGCCCCCGCCTTGGAGGGGAGCCCTTATTGCCCGGAATGCGCTAAAAAAGCCTACACTAAACCAGAACGTCGAAGGTAGAACGAGCTCCTCACAGAGGACTGCCGCCTAGCTTAATATCAGCGCCTCCGATTTATCCCTACAAAATCCAAGATATCTTTAAGTTTCTGCCGCGAGAGATCTATTACTTCACCAGGCTCCAGAACCCTGATTTCTTTCCATGTTCTTTTTTGAGTCTCTCTACGAAAGCGTCATGAGTTTCAAATTTCTGATAATCATTAATTGAGGCAGAGAGGCTGGAGCACTCCATGAGATGCTTAGCTGCATGCCGATAGCGGGTTGTTTTCGCATTTTTGAGAGAATAATCGATCATTGTTCTCAGCAATAACGTTGCGGCAAGTAGATATTTGCCAGCTAAAATATGAGCTGCCGGCGTCAGAAGCTCATAGAGATTGCCGTCTAACTCTTTCGATCTTTCAAAAACCAATAAGGCGGCGCGATCTTGAGCCGGCCAATTTATAAGAAACGCCAGAGCAGAATGAGGGTTTTTTATAGTTTGGGCATAATCGAGAGCTTTCGTCAGCGCCTCTTCATCGTCAAAATCTGGAAGTCTCTGCAGATAAGCGCGTAAGTGATCAATGGACAAAGACTTTAAGAAACATTGCCACCGCGCTTCTTGAGCGTCAGCAGCACGACCCAGCGCGTCAAAAACATTAATTCTGGCGTCTTCCCATTCGAAAGTAACCCAGTCTTCGTCGCGATGTTCCGCCGCCTCAATGACCTTTAGCGCCTCCTCTGCACGACTGCTTGCAAGCAATCTCTGAGCTATCTCTGCAGCAATGACCGGACTTTTTCTGGTCTTCTTATCATATTGATTGATGAAGGCGTCGACATCGCCCTGCGCATCAGCAATTGCCCTTAATGCGCTACTTATCATCCACTTTCTTGAACTCTCCTGGATCTCATCTTCATAGATTGACCCACCTGAACCATGGCCAACCTTGCGCCTCTCCTTGTCTGGCGGCCGTCGCGTTATCTCTTTAGATAAAGAAACTACTCTCTTTTTTAAATGTTCAAGACCCTCATTTCCTAGTGATGGCGATAATACTTCAATCAATCCATCATATTGACTATAGCTATTACGCAGTAGAGCCTCGTAGATCTGATCTGCAAGCTTTTCTGGGGAAGGTTGCGCTAATTTGGCGAGTTCGCCAAGGTTCATGCGGGCATCATAAAAAACTTCTCCCACACGCCCATTGCTATCGTCGCAACGATTGTAAATCGACTCAGCAAGGGCCAAAAAACGCCACATCAGCTCAAAGGCCTCAGTGGAGTCTATTTTGACAATTTTGTCAGCTATTGTAGATCGTTGCGCCTCTAGATCGTCGATCAATGCACGCTGGTTTTGCCAATCCACAAAGCTTCGTGATCGCGCGATTGTCGCCAACCGTTTACGCACTTCTTTTGCAACGTCTTCTGGATTTGCTGCGCCAGCAAGCTCAAGCCGCAACCTACGCTTTGCCGCAGCATTGCCAGTGCTGAGCTCAATGAGCAATTCGGCGAGACGCTCAGCACCTAGCCCTTCGAGATTTTTTGCATTCAACGTCGACTTAGCGGCCACGATCCGTTACCAATTTACAGAGATGCTAAAATAATAAGAATTATGGATATAAAAAAGGGTCAACTGTGCATAGCCCGCGCCGATAAACTTTCTGCCTCAGGCATCACAGATCAAGCCCTTCGCGACGTAACTCACGCATCAGACCCGTGCGACGATCATAAGCTCCGGCGCTAAAGGGCATGGCGTTGATTACTGCACCAGTGTCGTTAAGAATATCAATCTCGATTTTTGCGATCTGCTCGGCTTCTTTATCGAAGATAGTGAGCTCTTTTAAGAAAACAGCAATATCATAATCAGAGTCTGAACGCGCATCGCCACGTGCGCGGGATCAAAAAGGACGACACGTTCGATTTTATCGCCGTAAACTTTATCCAGTGCGGCGCAAAACCGCCTCAAGATCGGGTTTTCAATCTTTGTCATGGTAAAGGCCTATCATAAGGATTGTAATGAGCGCTCAAACTTTTTGGTCTCATCATGCTGTCAAAAATAAGTGACATTGAGTAATATTTTTATAATTGTTGTATTTTTGCAACGCGCCTATGTCGCTGATTATTTTTAATAAAATTGCTGGCCAGTTACCACTCATTTAATTGAGCCCAATTTTCGTTGAATTTCCCCCTCGCTCCTATTGTCATAGATCAAAAGTTTCGGAATCTATTCTGCACAGAGTCACAATGGTTTTAGAGTTATGTCAGAGACCTTTTGCGTTCGGTATCAGGATACACGGCTGAGAAAGCCTGTTCAGAAGATTTCTATGACCTATCCGTCCCGGGATCAGGCATTGAATGCAGCGTTCCTGATTAAAGAAAAGAACTTCGACCTACTCGAAATCCGCGGTTCAGAAGGAAGTCTTCTGACGAAGTTCGATCTTGAGAAAGCGCTTTGTGTCGCAACCGCTTAGGAGCGATCGCTTTTCTTTTCGTTTAACGCCGCCCTTCCCTGCTCGCGCCAGGCCTCAAAGCACGCCTGATTGTCAGGAGCCTTGAGGCTTTTTGTTACCGTCATCAGAAGCCCGAGTAAAAGAGCCCGATCATCATTTGTCTCATCTGCGAGCCCGGACTTTTTAACCAGACCGCCTAGCTCAATGAGCTGATGGGTGCGCGCGCGTCTATTCATGACCCATGCCCGATGATCTTGCCGGGATTGTGCGGCTCCAACCCGATTGAGCGCTGCTTGGAGAGTTTTGAGCGATTTGAGTGTCGCTTTGAGGTTGAGACAAGGATTGGTCATCACGTTTTTGAAAAAAGCTTTCACCGCGTTTGCGCCAGCTTTCTCTTTTTTGGGGATCTTGAGAGTCTACGATCGCCAGCAGCGCGCCTACGAGCATTTCGGGCGAGAGCGTGTCCGCGCCTGTTGCGACAATGAGTTCGCCCAGCTGTCTTACTTTGCGCTCTTTAAGTTGCTTGGCCTTATCCTTCAGAGCAACGAGTTCAGAATCATAATCCCGTGGTTTACGCATCTCTTTCTCCAATTAGTTGAGAAGAAGATCAGCGTAGCTTTGATTTATCTTTTTGGCTTTAGGGATAGCGGGACAGCGTGAGGCTGTCCGATCCCGAACAAGATTTTTTCTTGTGAGGGCGCGCTTATACGTCGTGCCGACGTAAGCTTTTCAGCATA
>RFXM01000009.1 GCA_009921565.1 Methylocystaceae bacterium
TTGCCGCTGTCTTCTTTGTTTCTATGAAGAAAAGACGCGTCGTAAAACAGTCGCGGCGCGGAGCCTGTCGGCCACGCGCCACGATTAAGAGTGGCTTATAGCTCTTCCACCGCGCTTCGCCAAGCAAAAAAGCGTTGACACTTTCTCTCCCCGACAGCGCAGCCGGTTGCCGGAGGCTCTTTAATGTCGGTAAATCCAAAAAGCCAAGATTAAGGGTTAGAAGGAGTGATCAGGATGCGCAAAGTTAATGGATTGCTTTACTGTTATGCGAGCGTGGTTTTGGCGGCTTGTAATGCTACGCCGCCGGCGCCCGTCGCGCCGACGTTGACCTCTGCTGTGGCTAGTAACTTGCCCTCAGGGTCGAGTTGCGCCGCCGCGATTTCAAAATATCGCGCCGTGATGGAGAATGATTTGTCGATGGGTCATGTTAATAAAACTGTTTACGCTCAGATTATGGGAGAAATCAGCCAGGCGGAATCAGCTTGTGGAGCAGGCGAGGATGCGCGAGCGGTTAGCTTGGTGCGGGCCTCAAAATCTCGCCATGGCTACCCTGGGTGAAGAGATGGAAACATTTCAAACTAGTTTCTTTGACGATTGCGCCAACGCGGCCTAACTAGGCTAGAGCGACTACTTTAAGGATTGGTCTGTGACATATTCAATTTTTAGGCGTCTCATTGGCGCAATTATCTGCGCTGCTAGCCTTGTGACGTATACAAGCGTCTCGGCGGAAGAAGCTTATACCTTGACAATTAAAGATCACCGCTTCGAGCCAGCACAGCTTTCAATTAAGGCGGAAACGCCAGTGACATTGATTGTTAAAAATCTCGACGCTTCGCCAGAAGAATTTGAAAGCAAGCCCCTGCGTATTGAAAAAATAATTCCCGCTAATAGCGAAGCGAACTTTACGATTCGCGCATTAAAAGCGGGGCGCTATAAATTTGTTGGCGAGTTTCACGAAGACTCGGCAAAAGGCGAACTCATTGCGGAGTGAAGAATGCTCGGCGCGCTCATTATTGTCTTTCGAGAAGCTATTGAGGCTGGCTTAATCGTTGGCATTGTTTTGGCGGTGACGCGCGGGTTAGCTCACTCGCGAACGTATATCCTCGCGGGCATTGGTATTGGCGTTGGCGGCGCTCTGCTGGTTGCGTTATTTGCTGACGCTTTGTCTAAATCTTTTTCAGGCAATGGACAGGAACTTTTCAACGCTAGCATTCTCGCGCTCGCAGTTATTATGCTGGCTTGGCATAATATCTGGATGTCGCAGCATGGTCGTGAATTGTCGCAACAGCTTTCAAACGTCGGCCGCGCCGTCGCCAATGGCGAGCGCACGCTTTTAGCTTTGGCGAGCGTGGTCGGACTGGCGATATTACGCGAGGGCTCAGAGGTTGCATTATTCCTCTATGGCGTAATTGCGTCTGGAGAGACCGGCTATGACGTTTTTTTTGGGGGGCTTATGGGATTGGTCCTTGGCGCAGCTGTTAGTTTTGTAACCTTTTACGGGCTTGTAAAAATTCCGCCACGAAGTCTTTTTGTCGTGACGAGCTGGCTTATTACGTTTTTGGCTGCTGGATTGGCGGCGCAGTCAGTCGCCTTTTTGCAACAAGCTGGCGTGGTAACGATGCTGACTGAGACATTATGGGATACATCCTGGGTTTTGTCTGACAAAACAATTTTAGGACGGGTGTTGCATACGCTCATTGGCTATTCAGACCAGCCCTCTTTGCTTCAAGGCGTGGTTTATCTCCTGACTTTAATTTTAATCTATACGGCTACAAAATTTACTGCGGCGCGTCCTAAATTTCAGCCACGGTTATCGCCTTAATCGCGGGCGATAATATCTATTTTTTTAATAATGCGTTCTGGCTCTGGCCGAACGAGATCGACTGATAAAAGTCCATTTACGAGATCTGCGCCAAGCACTTGCATGCCTTCAGCCAAAAGGAAGGCGCGCTGAAATTGTCGTGCAGCAATGCCACGGTGAAGAAAATGACGTTCACGATCATCGGCTTGGCGGCCGCGGATGACTAATTGATTTTCTTCAACCGACACATCCAACTGCTCTCGGGTGAAACCCGCAACGGCGAGGACGATGCGCAAGCGCTCAGGGTGCGTTTCATTTCGGGGCAAGCGTTCGATATTATATGGAGGATATCCGTCCGCCGCGCTTCGGGTGACGCGATCTAGGGCGCGTTCAATCTCGTCAAACCCTAATAAAAAAGGCGAGTTCAGCGGCGGTCGCGGCATGTCTAAAGCCCTTGTTGTGGCGCTTTCTCCGAGGCCTTTGTCAGCGCCTCATCCTTACCCTGGACTATATGGCTGAGGCGAGAAAGAGGTTCAAGCCGCTTCCGCTTGCAGCTTCCTCGGCTTAGACTCTGGCTTGTTGATAGCGCGGGTTATCCCCATCTAGGACCACAGCCCCACAAAGATTCCTGAGGCGAGGCAATCAGAAGTTAGGGAAGCAAGTATTATGGATGAATTGGGGCCTTTTGCGAATTGGCCGAATTTAAACGCTTCGCCGTCATTGAGCGGGGAACAAAGTCAAGTCTTAGAAACGGATACGGCCGAAAGAGGATTAAAAGATATGGCTTCTCGAAATAATGCGCTGGAAAATTTTCTTGGTGGAGCGCCATTAAATGTTGTCGCGCGCTTGTTCTTTATCTCTTTGGTTGTTGGCGCATTATTGATGTGGCTTGAGCTTAGACCGATTGATATTTTGCGGGGCGTACAAGCATTCTTTGATCGGATCTATCAATTAGGTTTTGGCGCAATTCAGGAATTGGCCAGCTATGTATTGGCTGGCGCAGTATTTGTTGTGCCGGCCTGGTTTGTGCTGCGGCTTGCAAATTTGCGATCAGGCAAACGCTAAGGCTTCTTGCGAATTGTTGAGGTTACCTCAGACAGATCGACAGTTTCTTTTCGCCTGGGTGGAAGCGGGGCGATAGGCGTTGCGATGGGCCCAAGCATGTCTTCGCCGCTTCCAGCATCAAAGGCGGCGAGAGGCGGTTTGCCCGTGGTGTCATTATCTGTCTCATCATCAGGGCGTGTCGGCGCCTGTTGCGCAAGAAGCGGCGAGTTCTCAGGGGGCGGCGTTTCTTGCGGTTCAGGTTTACAGATGCGGCGTCCTGAGCGTCCATGCATCGCCAGGTCGACATGGATATGATTGTAGTGAAATGCATTGGACCCTGGGGATAATACGGTTGAAAAACGCTCGCATGAGCCCCGGTGAATATCCATAAGGAAAGCGCGTGTTTGGTCGTCGCCGCGCCACCAATCTTGAACCAGCGAAATTTGCCGTCCGTCTGCTAGAACGAAGCCGCCGATATCAAGCGCATTGCCGAAAGAATGTTCAGAGAGTTGCGCGCCGCTTTGATTATTCATGCCCCGACATGCGTAGGAACCCATTGAATTAATCTGGACAATGTTTTGTCCAAAGCGCGCGTGCGCTGAAGGCTGTACCACATCGACTAACCATTGATCTAATTCGGCGACCATTGGGCAATCGAGGGTTGCTGTGGCGTTAAATGTGACAGCTCCACCTTGCAGAGCGGTTACTTTGAAGGGTTTAGTCAGACCGCAAATCCCTGGTCCATCGACTTCATTGGCGAGAGCAACATAGGCTGAGGGTTGCACCCGCTTTTGCGCCAGACAGGCATGTTCAGCTTGTGTGCGCCATGCCGGACGCTGTGGCTTCCAGGGCGCCGAACAGGCGGCTAGGGCCGCCGTCAGCGCAAAGATCAAGAAGATCGGTTTGCGGCGGATCATGCCGCAAACAATGGGTAAAAATGGTTAAAGCTGCGTCGAAAAATTTAGTTAATGATGCGTTAGCCTCAGAATAAATTCGCCCTCATCCTGGCAGAACGACGCTGGCGCAAAAAATTTCTTTCAAATAGGCGTAAGAATTATTGCTTGGGCTAAATTTTGATTAAGTGGTCAGTTTCGCCATTAATGTGTCGGATATTTCAAAATTTGCATAGACATTTTGCACGTCGTCATTATCTTCAAGCGCATTTATCAGCTTGAGAATTTTTTCACCCGCCTCATCGTCGACTTTAAGCGTATTCTGGGCCCGCCAAATGAGTGTCGCCTTGCGGCTATCTCCGAATTTTTCTTCAAGTTTTTTCGCTACATCGCGAAGATTTTCAACAGAAGTGATGATTTCATGCGCTTCTTCAGTCGACGCAACATCATCCGCTCCGGCCTCAATCGCAGCTTCCAGCATGGCGTCTTCCGATGCGACTTTCTGGCTGAATTCTATCAAGCCGACATGGTCAAACATGAAAGACACAGCGCCTGTTTCTGCAAGAGAGCCGCCAGCCTTAGTGAAATAGGAGCGGACCTCTCCAGCCGTGCGGTTGCGATTATCTGTTAAGGCTTCAATAATCACTGCGACGCCACCTGGGGCATAGCCCTCATAACGGACTTCATCATAGTTTTCAGAATCTGCGCCCGAAGCCTTTTTGATTGCGCGGTCTATATTGTCCTTGGGCATATTCTCCGCTTTAGCCGCTAGTACGGCGGCGCGCAGTCGGGCGTTCATATTTGGATCGGGGAGGCCCGCTTTTGCGGCGACAGTTATTTCTCGGGCAAGTTTGCTGAAGAGTTTGGAGCGAATTGCATCCTGTTTGCCCTTCTTGTGCATGATGTTTTTAAACTGACTATGCCCGGCCATTGTCGTCTCTCGCCCTTGGTCCGCAATTTTCGCCAGAATTGGCGTCAGAGCGCTCCTATACGCTCTGACGCCGTGGAAATAAAGAATCGAAAAGGCTTTAGGAATGTCGTCTGACAACGAAAAAAATATCGTATGGCAAGATTTTGGCGGTCTGAGAGATGCGAGGCTCGTTGAGGAGGTCGATGCACGGCGACGCGTTGAGACGTTAGAGGGAAGCGCAGCATATATTGAGGCGGATAGGGATATTGATTTCCTCAACTCACCAGAAGCGCGTGGTCCGCGACTGCAACTTGATTATCAAAAGGCCGAGCTGCTTTTACAAGAACATAGGCTTACGGATGCGATCGTGGTCTTTGGGTCAACGCGTCTTCGAGAGCCAAGAATTGCGCTGGAAAATCTTCAGCGCGCCCAGGCTGCCGCTTCAGCGGCGCCTGAGGATGATGCGTTAAGGCATGGCGTCATTATTGCGCAAAAGCTGGTCGATAAGTCTCATTACTATACAGTGGCGCATGATTTTGGCGCTTTAGTTGGCGCGGCTTGTGACTATGCTGAGGCGCGTCGATTGACGATCGTCACTGGCGGCGGGCCAGGCATCATGGAGGCGGCCAATCGAGGCGCCTATGATGCTGGCGCGCCAACAATAGGGTTAAATATTGCGCTACTACATGATCAGCAGCCAAACGCTTACATCACACCAGGCTTATGTTTTCGTTTTCATTATTTTGCCATTAGAAAATTACATTTCCTTTTGCGCGCGCGAGCGCTTGTCGCTTTTCCTGGCGGCTATGGAACTTTGGATGAATTATTTGAAACGCTAACTTTAGTGCAAACGCGCGTTATCGCCCCTCTTCCAATCATTCTTGTCGGGGAGTCTTACTGGCGCCAAGCTATTAATTTTGACTTTCTAGTTTCGGAAGGGGTTATTGATGCACAGGACCGTCGGCTCTTTTCCTATGCGGAGACCGCGGATGAAATTTGGCGTATGATCACTCACTGGCAGGCCGTCCTGGAGCAGCCTTTGGATTGACCCATTTTAGCGAGCATTTAGTGGTGAATCGACGCGTCTTGTGTTATGTTGCTGACGGCGTTTTGAGATTGAAGCTGGTCTTTTCTTCAGGCTTTTACGCTAAGATTCAATCTCTTCATCATTGATTATTTTTCTTCAGAGCTCTTCATTGTCTGGGCTGAGGACGCATATTGGCGCCCTTGCATCGTGGGTGGCGATTGGGTATGGCGCTGGGAGCAGACCGAGCCAGGGCGACGGTGAAGCATCTTGCAAGGTTATTGTGCTATAATATTCTGTTTTTATTATTGAAGCTCACATCGGTTCGAAAAAGGTCGATAAGCGAGCGGTAAGGACTATAGATGAGCAAATGCGCATTGGTGACGGGCGTTACGGGACAAGACGGCGCATATCTCTCGCAGCTATTGCTCGAAAAAGGCTATGAAGTTCATGGCGTCATTCGACGGTCATCGCATCGTGGCGTAGAAGATCATCGCTTACGCTGGCTTGGGATCAGCGGCAAAGTACATTTACACGATGCCGATCTTGCTGACCTGTCAAGTTTGTTGCGAACCGTGCAGGATGTAGGGCCGAGTGAAATCTATAATTTAGCAGCTCAATCTTACGTCGCTTCATCCTGGCGCCAGCCTGTGTTAACCGCCAATGTTACGGCCGTTGGCGTTACAAATATGCTTGAAGCGATGCGTCTTGGCGCGCCAGGCGCTCGTTTTTATCAAGCTTCATCATCTGAGATGTACGGTCTCATTCAAGAGCCAGTGCAGAGTGAAAAAACGCCGTTTTATCCCCGCAGCCCATATGCTGTGGCAAAACTTTATGGCCACTGGATTACGGTAAATTATCGGGAGAGTTTTGGATTGCACGCTTCTTCGGGCATTCTTTTCAATCATGAAAGTCCGCTCCGGGGGATAGAGTTTGTTACCCGGAAGGTGACGCATACAGTCGCGGCCATAAAGCTTGGGCTCACAAATGAATTACGCTTGGGAAACATTGACGCCAAGCGAGACTGGGGTCATGCGAAGGATTACGTTCGCGCGATGTGGTTGATGCTGCAACAAGATAAACCAGACGATTATGTTGTTGCAACTGGCGTGACAACTACTGTGCGTGACATGTGTAAAATTGCTTTTTCACATGCAGGTCTTGAGATGGAAAAATATCTTATCATTGATCCAGCATTTTTTCGACCTGCCGAAGTAGACGTGTTGTTGGGCGACTCGCAGAAAGCGCGTAAGGCTCTAGGCTGGGCGCCTAAAATTGATCTCGATGCGATGATACGAGAAATGGTTGACGCCGATTTAGAAAGACTTCGACGCGAAGCAGCAATCTGATCACTTCAGACTGACGAGGGCGGGCGGCGATGGCGGCCTATAAGCGCATATTGGTTACGGGCGGCGCCGGTTTTGTCGGCTCTTACCTATGCGCTGCGCTTGCTCAATCTTATCCCTCTGCGCAACGCCTTTGTTTGCTGAGACCCGATGAGATGGACGTCCCTTTAGGATTTGAAGCGGTCGTTGGCGATCTATTGGATGAGCGGCGTTTGGATGACGTCATAGCGCAATTTAGACCCGATCTTATTGTGCATCTCGCCGGACAGTCATCAATTGGGCAGGCGTCAAAGGCTGCAGAACAAACATGGCGGGTCAATTTTCACGGAGCTTTTGGGCTTGCCGCCGCAATCGCGCGACATGCGCCGGCCGCAGTCGTTCTTTTTGCCTCCTCTGCGACGGTTTACGGCCTGAGCTTTCGAGAAGGCGTTTTAACAGAAGCAGCCACGCCGCGGCCATTAGAGTCTTATGGCCGGTCAAAGCTTGCGGCTGAGAATGCATTAAGCGACATTTTAGCTGAAGAGGGGCGATTAATTATTGCGCGTCCTGTTAATCATTCAGGTCCAGGCCAAAGGAGTCGCGATTTCGTTCTCGCATCCTTTGCAGCGCAAATCGCGACAATAGAGTCAGGCGCGGTTAAGCCAATACTGAAGGTTGGGGATCTGTCGCGAGCGCGGGATTTTCTTGATGTCCGTGACGTCGTTGACGCCTACCTGCGCCTTATCGCTTCTGCATCAGAGCTTCCAGACCGTGTTTCGATATTTAATGTCGCATCCGGATCGGCGCGCAGTATTGCATCTATACTTGATGAATTTCGTAGCCGATCGACGTGTTCATTCGAAATTGAAGTTGATCCCCAGCGTCTAAGATCAAATGCTGTAGATATTGTTAGCATTGCTTGTGATGCAACGAAATTAAGCGCTGTGACAGCTTGGCGACCGCAATATTCAATGGGAGATTTGGTCGAAGCGCTTTTGGAAGAAAGTCGATCGCGTCTCGCCAGCGGTGGTTTGTTATGAAGAACGAGACGCCGCAGGAAGATATTTTAACTCAAGAACGCCAAAGATTACTTGAATTTCAACTCAATTACTTGCGTAAAGAGCTATTGTATCTCACGCACGAGCGCTACCGAATGACATATTCGGTTTCTGGCCTGATTTATCGTTTTCTGCGGCCCATCGAGTCAAAGATCGCTACTTTTGTGGGGCTGGAGGTTAAAAAAAGCGAGGGAGCTGAGACCTCTGAGACAATTTTGGAGCGCGTCGCTCCAAATTCAGCAAATACTTGTTTGGCGCAGCGTTTACTCGTCGATGTTTCAGGTACGATTAAGCGTGATGCTGGAACGGGGATACAGCGTGTCGTTAAAGAAATAATGCGCGCTTATTGTCGCCCGGAGCCTTTTGAAATCCCAATATTAGCCGTTCGCTGTCAAAATAATCGCCTCTTTACTGCAAATGATTTCACTAAAACGCTTGGCGGCGAAGCTTCTGGTCCGGATATCGAAATAAACGTAAGTTCAGGCGACTGTATCTTGATGTTGTCTGATAGTTGGAATGCATTTGATGAACTAGCGCCTGTGCTAGAACAAATTCACAAGCAGGGCGGCCGAATTATTACCTGTATCTTTGATTTAATCCCGGAGCTGTATCCTCACGCGTGTCATGAAGTGACTGTGCCTCGTTACCACGCATGGTTGCGTCGCGCATTGATAGAGAGCGATGCTTTTCTGGCAATATCTAAATCAGTTGCGGCAGAGCTAGCGGATTATGTGGAGATCAATAAATTACCCCACCGCCACAACCTAAGGATTGGCTGGTTTCATTGTGGCGCAGATCTTGTCGCCGAGCCTACGCGCGCGCCTCGCGAGAAAATTCTGTCGGTCTTTGCTTCTGGCGCGCCTGTTTTTTTACTGGTGGGCACGATTGAGCCGCGTAAAGGCCATTGGGTTGCATTAGAAGCATTTGAAAAATTGTGGGCTTCCGGCGTTAATGCCCATTTGACGATTGTCGGGCGGCGTGGATGGTTTGAAGAAGCGCTAGTGGCGACGATAATCCATCATGGTGAATATGGACGTCGCCTCTTCTGGTTTGATGACGCCGATGACCAAGATCTCGCCTACCTCTATGAACATTCGGCCGCGCTGATACTTCCTTCTTATGCGGAAGGCTTTGGATTGCCTATTGTTGAGGCGGCTCGGTTTGGGTGCCCGACAATTTGTAGTGATTTGCCTGTATTGCGTGAGGTTGGCCGGTCGGGAGCGCTATATTTTCGCGTCAACGATCCTCAGGCTCTCGCCGAGGTTGTGCAGAGATTTTTGGCGGGTGATTTGAAGGCGGATCCCCAGACGACGCTAGATGTTACTTGGGCGGAGGCTGCGCAGCGTATTGTTGATATACTCACGCGCGAAGAATGGTTGTTTTGCCTGGCGTAAGCCGATAACCCTCCTGGTCTGGGCTCCCGGTCTCGGCGCGGGTGCTTATTTTGGCTGATAATGATGGCCATGCCTTTCGGGTCGGCGATTGCCCAGTCGTTTGCGGACCCCATATGTTTCGGATAAGCCCGTGTCTGAATTTGAGCGGCCGCCGTGTTGGGGTCGCCTGTAAGAGGATTTTTTTATGCCGCTAAACATTCCCCTCATCAATAATCCAACGCCCAAGACATTTGCTAAAATGCTCAATCTGGAGGCGTCGCAGCTTTCATTGCCAGATTCGCCTGAGCTGATGAAGATTATGATTGCTGCTTATGTGGCGTTCCAAATCGGCGCACAATATTTTAATCACTCAATTTATGGCAGTTTGATTTATGGTTTCGGCGGCGCAGTGCTGCTTTATGGGGCGACATTTTACTTACTGAAGTATATGAAGGAAGAGCACAAATTTGTGCGTACGATGATCGCGCTAGCAGGCATGGGCGCATTAGCGGCTTTGGCCTATATCATCCTTCACTTGATTGTTGGCGTTGCCCTGCCTCCGCCTTTGCCTACAGAGCGTTTAGCGCGTTTCCTGCTCTTTCCAATCATCATGTGGACGGCTTTCATGTACGCTTTTCTTTTTCGTCATGTCTCTTTGCGTCCCATTCCAGCTTTCGTCACCGCTGCGCTCTATGTGCTGGTGATACAAGTCATATTATCCTCCATCTCCAGATAGTTGAAGGATGCCTCTGTTACACGCCGGCCTCGCGAGCGGGGCCGGCTTTTTAACGTCTTAAAATAGCTTTTTATATAGGGAATTCTCCAAGGTGATAGGCCGCATTGAGATTTGGCGCCTCGCTAGAATTTCATTGATCAAGATTTTTTAGTTTGGAAAGTCGTCGGTTGGTTTCATAGGGCAAGATCCTTAGAGCGATCCGGCGAAATTATTTTATCGACGTTAGACTTGGCATGCTTCATTGGATTAGAAATCTGCGCGAGAGCGTCAGCTCCGGTCATCTGTTGCTATAAGCTTTTGGTGAAACATTTTCTAATAGGACCCCTCAAATATGTCATCTTCTCTTGATGTTCTTGGCATTGGTAATGCAATTGTCGATACAATTGCGCGCGCGGAGGATGATTTCCTTGTCGCAATTGGACTTAGCAAAGGCGCCATGGCGCTTGTGGACGAAGCTCGGGCACTGCAGCTCTATGCGCAAATGGGTCCCACAACCGTCATTTCTGGCGGCTCGGCGGCTAATACTATGGCGGGTCTGGCAAGTCTGGGATGTCGCGCCAGCTTCGTTGGCAAGGTCAAAAACGATGATGCTGGCCGTGAATTCACGCATGATATTCGTCAAGCAGGCGTTGTCTTTAACTCCCAGCCTTCATCTGACGGCGCCGCCACGGCGCGATGCCTCATTTTCGTAACGCCCGATGGGCAGAGAACGATGAACACGTTCCTGGGAGCATGCCAGTCTCTGGAGGCTGTAGATATTGATGAGGCCCATGTCGCTGAAGCCAAGGTCCTTTATATGGAAGGCTATCTTTGGGATCCTCCTGGCGCCAAGGAAGCTTTTCTAAAAGCGGCTAAAATTTCGCGCGCCTCTGGCGGCAAAGTAGCTCTGTCGCTTTCTGACGCTTTTTGCGTAGATCGATATCGGAGTGAATTTTTATCTCTTATCCGCCAAGGTGTCGTCGATCTTCTTTTCGCCAATGAAAGTGAATTGCATGCGCTGTATCAAACAGGTGACTTTGATACCGCAATTTCGGCCCTTCAGGCGGAAGGCAAGCTTCTTGGCGTCGTCACGCGCTCTGAAAAGGGGTGTGTCGTTGTGACAAAAAACGATCTGGTTTCGGCTCCCGCTTATCCGGTAGTGGAAGTTGTTGATACGACCGGCGCAGGCGATCTTTTTGCAGCAGGTTTTTTGGCAGGTTATACGAAGGGATTGCCCCATGAGCGCAGCGCAGCTTTGGGTGCGCTTGCCGCCGGCGAAATTATTTCACACGTTGGCGCAAGGCCGCAGAAGAATTTGCTACAGTTGGCGCGGGATAATCAGCTGCTCGCATGAAGCGAGCTTGTTAAAATATGGAGGTAATAAATGCGGTTCTATTCGAAGTTTGCCACCTGGGGGATGATCGCAATCCTATCCTCACTCGCTGCTGGCGTCACGCCGTTCTCAATGGCGCGGGCGGCGTCGGAAGTAACGTTAACGGCTTCTGGCCTAAAGATCATTGATAATAAAATCGGCTCTGGCGCATCGCCAAAAATCGGTCAGACTTGCGTCATGCATTATACGGGTTGGCTTTATATTAATGGCGCAAAGGGCAAGAAATTTGACAGTTCGCGCGATCGCGGGGAGCCTTTTGAATTCGCTATAGGCCAAGGTAAAGTTATTCCAGGTTGGGATGAAGGGATCGAGACGATGAAAGTGGGCGGAAAGCGCACGCTGATTATTCCCCCGCAACTGGGTTACGGGGCCGCTGGAGCGGGGGCGTCAATCCCTCCTAATTCAACGTTGATATTCGATGTTGAATTGCTGGATGTGAAATAAATCGAATTTTACCGGTGCGCGGGCGGTCGAGGAGATGTCATTTTTACCAATATATTCAATATATTAGGAAAATATCGAGATCTTTTTTGTTCGTTCGGAGTAAATTTGGCGAAGAATTCTTTGAAATTTTCGTTTCATTGCGGAACCAATTGCCCGTCCCGACGTTATCCCCCCGTCCAAACTTGTGTATAGGTCAAACTTTAACGCCCGGGTCTCTCCCGGGCGTTTTCTTTTTTGGGCCGAGTTTATGCTGAACTCGCGAGCAGCTGTTTCTTGAAGCGGTTGCGTTGTTTAGAGTTGGTCGATGTCACCTTTTGTCCAATTAAACCGCATTGAGAGCGTCTTAAGCATCGTTTTAGAGCGACCCAGTAAAAAAAATGCGTTGAATAGAGATATGTACTGCGCTCTTACTGAAGCCCTGTTGACCGCTCAGCAAGACCCGTCGATCCGCGTTGTTGTACTGAGCGGCGCGGGAGGCGATTTCACAGCAGGGAATGATTTAGGCGATTTTTTAAATTTTATAGAAAGTCCCGAAACATTTCCTGCGCTCACTTTTGTGCGCACCCTTGCTCTTTTTCCAAAACCAATCGTCGCGGCAGTTACCGGCGCTGCAATTGGCGTTGGGACGAGTATGCTTTTTCATTGTGATCTGGTTTTTGCTAGTTCTGAGGCGATTTTTTTGATGCCTTTTATCAATTTGGGATTAGTCCCGGAGGCTGGCGTTAGTCTTCTAGCCCCATTGCGTTTAGGCATGGCGCGCGCCACTCAGGCTTTGCTATTAGGAGAGGCGTTTTCCGCTCAGCAAGCTTTAGAGATGGGCCTTGTTAACGCTGTGACATCTCTGGACGGCGTTAAAGCAATGGCGATAGAGGCAAGCTTAAGGCTCGCGGAAAAAGATCCTTTTGCGCTTAATGCGACGCGACGCTTGATGCGTGGAGAGCCAGAAAAATTATTAGCGCAAATCGACAAAGAGGCTGAATTATTTGTGTTGGCCTTGCGAACGCCTTCAACTCAGGCGCGCCTTGAGGCATTTTTAAGGGGAAAAGAATCATCGCGGCGATAAAGAGTAATGATGTTTTTGGGATGTGAATGATCCAAAAGAGAATCATCAGGCTTAGCTGCTGAGGGACTAAATAACTTTTCCTGGGTTCAGGATACTAAGAGGATCGAGCATTGTTTTTAGATTGCGCATAATGTCTAAGGCGACAGGATCTTTTACTTGTGTGAGTAGGTGGCGTTTAAGTTGGCCAATGCCGTGTTCCGCTGAGATTGATCCGCCAAAATCTTGGGTCAATTTATGAATTAATTGATTCATGTGCGCCCATTGCGAAAGAAATTGCGCTTTATCAGCGCCAACAGGCTGGGAAATATTGTAGTGAAGATTCCCATCGCCCATATGACCGAAGGGCACGGGGCGGGCTTGAGGAAAATTTTCCTGAATTAATTGCTCTGCCTGGTCAATAAATAAGGGAATGCGATCAATTGGTACGGATATATCGTGTTTTATTGAGCCGCCCTCGCGCTTTTGCGCCTCAGAAATATTTTCTCTTAAGCTCCAGAGCGCGCGTGCTTGCGTGAGGGATGAGGCGATAATTGCGTCCTGCGCGAATCTTTGCGTGATTGCCGAAGAGAGTAAGTGAGTTAACAGGGAATGTGGGTCATTTTCTGCATTTGGGGCGATCTCAATGAGCGCATACCAAGGATGAGATTTTGAAAGAGGGTCTCGCGTATTCGGAATATGGGTTAAGACAAGGTTCAGCGCTATGTTTGGGATTAATTCAAAAGCTTGCAGCGCGTTTCCAGCTCCCGCCTTGATAAAATTAAGGAGATGAAGCGCCTGCGTCGGGCTCTCGAGCCCCAAAAAGGCGATTTCCTGGGCCCGCGGTTGCGGAAATAGTTTTAAGGTTGCTGCGGTGATCACGCCGAGCGTGCCTTCAGAGCCTATGAATAAGCGGGTGAGATCATAGCCTGTATTGTCTTTCCGTAATTTGCTCAGGGTCGTTAAAAGTCTGCCGTCAGCTAGCGCGACTTCGACGCCCAAGGTAAGATCGCGCGTGGGACCATAGGCCAATACATGAACGCCGCCAGCGTTCGTCGCAAGATTTCCCCCAATCGTACAGCTGCCCTCAGAAGCCATGGATAGAGGAAAGTATCTTTCTACAGATTGAGCAAATTGTTGCGCCTCATGCAATGTCACGCCGGCTTCAAGCGTCATTGTATTGGATATTGGATCGATTTCTCTGGCTTGATTCAGGCGGCGTAGCGACAGAATAATCTGCTGACCGGTGTTATTAGGCGTTTGTCCGCCAACTAAGCCCGTATTACCGCCTTGCGGCACAACCTCCACTTTGTATAGGGAGCATAAGGCCAGAATAGCGCATATTTCTGCGCTTGTTTTTGGCTCAATCACACAAAGAGGCGTCCCGGCGAATAAGCCGCGAGGTTCTGTGGAATAGGAACTGATTACAGCGCTCGCAGTTTTAACAGCGCACTGTCCTACGATCGCAGTGAAGCGATCAAGTATTAGGGGCGCGTCAAACCGATCGGATGAAACAGTCAGAGATTACGCCCTCACATTATGGCCTAGCGAGGTGGGCGCTTTGAGGCGTCCCTTTTGCGGGCGTAGACATAAGAGCGCTTGGCGACAGGCGCGCTTATGAGGACGACACTGCATAATGTTGCGGCGATTAGCGCAGTCATCATGACGATCTCCTTCCAGTTAACGGAAACAACATGTTTTCCGAATGTGCCGGACTATATTCAAATCCTATGCCTGTTTTTATTCTTGAGCAACCAGCTTTGCTACAGGCTTCAAATTAGGGCGAAATAAACTCTTACCTGTGCCATATTCCCCACACCAACTGTCGTATGGCGCGCCATTATTAGCCAAAAGACGGATATATTTAGCCAAGTAAGCGGCGTTTGCCCTGTGGCTGGTTTGATTGGCGCGTAAAAACGGCCACTAATTCGAGATGCGCAGAATACAAAAACTGGTCTATGGGCGTTATCGCGCTCATAGAATAACCGCCCGCGACTAAAATTGCGGCGTCGCGGCAGAAACTTTGTGCATTGCAAGAAACCGCCACGATCGTTCTGACATCTGAGAGGGCTAGAGATTTTGCTTGCGCGAGTGCCCCCGCTCTTGGCGGATCAAAGACCACGGCGTCGAAGGGCGTGAGTTCCTGAGGTGCGAGGGGACGATTAAAAAGATCGCGTGTTTCTGCTTTAAGAGGTTTGAGCCCTGCCGTTTGCCGGCTTGCAGCGCGCAGGGAGTCTATCGCTTGAGGGTTATTGTCATAGGCCGCGACATTGGCATAGCGCGCGATCCGGAGCGTGAATGCGCCGATTCCACAAAACAGATCGGCGACTGATTTTGATTTTTTTAGCGCTTCTTGGATCTTCATAGCGATCGTTTCTTCGCCAGCAAGCGTTGCTTGAAGAAACACGCCTGGCGGCAAGGGAGTGCGGGTTCCTTGAATATCAATCCAAGGGGGCTGGATCAGCGACACGAGACGGGCATGATTTGTTAAGCGCGCTAGACGATGCGCCTGAGCTGTTTTAACCAGCGCGTTGATTTCATGTGAGGCCAGATCTCCGGCGCCGCGGATGTCAAAATCCATTCCCTCAGGGGTAGCCGTGACAGCGAGGTCTAGAGGTTTTTCGCGCGAAGCGAGGATTTGGGATAAATCGCGCGCGGCTTGTAGAGCAGGATTGAGTTCCGTAACAAGTAAGGGGCAATGATTAATTTCAACAAGACGATGCGAGCGCGCCGCCATGAAGCCAACGTGAGCAAGGCCATTTGATATGCGCGCATGTAAGGTGACTCGCCGTCGTCCAGAGCCCTGAGCATTGACCATCGGTAAAATTTTAAAGCTTAATCCCTCTCGCCGTGCAGCATTTTCAAGAAGACTTATTTTCCAGGCCGCGTAGGATTCATCCTTTAGCGTCTGGACGGCGCATCCGCCGCATTGTCCAAAATAACTACAAGTGGCTGGGATGCGTTGGGCCGATGGGGCGAGGATGTCGATGAGTTCAGCATAATGACCCTCAATGCGCGCCGAGACAGTTTCGCCGGTAAGCGCAAAAGGAACAAAGATTTTCCTCCCCGCATCAACCGCAACCCCCTCGCCGCGATGGCTCATTTGATCGATTTTAAGCGTTTTCATCAGCGCGTAGCATAGATTAAAAATTCCCGATTGCCATTGCCGCCTGTGATCGGGGACTCGACTAACCCTTGAACACGCCAATTCAGCTTTTCAATTTCAGCTTTAATTTTCAAGCAGACTTGATCATGGATCTTTATTTCGCGCACAATCCCTTTCTTATTCCCTGCTACGCCGGCTTCATATTGAGGTTTTATTAAAGCAATTAGTTCGCATTTTACGGCCGCAAGTCGATCAACGTGGGGTAAAATTAGCGACAAAGAAATAAAGCTTGCGTCAATCACAATGCGGGTTGGTTTTTGTGACAAGTCCGCCGCTACTAAGTTCCGTATGTCTTGGGATTCTAATGAAGTGACGCGCGGATCTTGACGGAGTTTCTCGTGGAGCTGATTTTGGCCAACATCGACACAAACAACATGCTGAGCGTCATTGTATAATAGCACATCCGTAAATCCGCCGGTTGACGCGCCGACATCAAGACAGAAATGATCTTTGATATCGATGTCAAAATGTGTGAGCGCATAGGCAAGCTTAACGCCGCCGCGAGACACCCATGGGAAAGGCGCTTGAGCAGTTATTCGATCTTCTAAGGCGATTGGATGAGAGGGTTTTGTGATGAGGGAACCATTAATCATAACACAACCAGCCTCGATCGCGGCGCGCGCTTTGGCGCGGCTTTCAAAATAACCTTGCTCATACAAGACGATATCAGCGCGCTGGCGCTTTTTCATCATTCACCAGATTGAAGTAGAACGCCTGCGCGGCGAGCGCTTTTCAACAGACGGTTAAAGGTCAAAAAGGCTAGAGAGAAAATAATAAGATCTAGGACAAAGCCTTGTAACAAGAGATCCCATCTGATCTGATGATGGATCAGTGCGGCGCGCAACCCTTCAAACACATATGAAGGCGGCAGCATCCAAGAAATAGGCTGTAGCCATGTTGGGAGCGCGCTCACGGGATAATAGACAGCGCCTAAAGGTTGAACCAAAAACATTAATGACCAAATCAGATTTTCTGCTCCCGCGCCAAGTCTGAGCAATAGACCTGAAACGAATAGGCCTATGCTCCAGGAAAATACGATTAAAACGATAAAGAAGGCCCCAAAAGCGACGCCAAGGCTCCATAGGTTGAAACCAAAAAAAACAATCGCCAATAGCGTTACAGGCAGAACGCCGATTATTAAGCGAATGAGGCTCATGATAATTAATGAGGCGATAAATTCGATAGGTCTTAAGGGACTCATCAATATATTTGGCAGATTGCGCGACCACATTTCTTCAATGAATGAAAAACAAAAACCCTGTTGGCCGCGCAACATAATATCCCAAAGCAATATCGCGCCAATGAGCGTTCCCGCGGCCTGTGCGCCGCCGCCCGGCGCATTGAGTGCGCCAGCTTTAATAAGGTAAGTTTGTAGAAATCCCCAGGTTAGTAATTGCAGCGCGGGCCAGTAGATCATATCGAGTATGCGTAATCGTGACGCGCGCAGAAGGTAACTATAGCGTAAGACCATCGCGCTAATTCGTTTAATCGACAATGAGAAGTTCATAGCGCTTCAGCCAAACTACGCCCGCGTACAATATCAAGAAATACTTCTTCAAGATTAGCGCGTCCGTAACGCGCAACAAGTTTAGTCGGGGAGTCATCATCTACCAATTGACCTGATTTCAAGATCAAAACCCGATCGCAGAGCCGCTCAACTTCACGCATGTTGTGGGAAGCAAGCAAAATGGCGCAGTTATGTTTGCGTCGATGTTCTTCTAGGCGCGTGCGAACCCAATCCGCCGTGTCTGGGTCAAGGGAGGCGGTTGGCTCATCTAAAAGAAGTAATTTTGGATCATTAAGCAGAGATTTTGCTATTGAAGCCCTTGTTTTTTGCCCCGCAGAAAGTTTTCCTGTTGGTCGGTCAAGAAAGGCGTGTAATGCAAGCTCTTGCGCTAGGGAGTTAATTTTTTCCTCTAAGTCTTGAACATTATAGAGGCGACCAAAAATCCTTAAATTCTGTCGAACAGTAAGCCGGTAGGGCAAGTCGACGTAGGGACTTTCGAAGTTCATATATCCAAGAGCTTGATGGCGTTCCTGGGCCATATCATAACCTAAAACATGGATTGATCCCTCTGTAGGCTCGATAAGGCCCATAATCATTCCAATAGTTGTTGTCTTGCCGGCGCCATTACCGCCAAGGAGCCCTGTAATTGAGCCAGTCTTAAGAGAAAAATTGAGGGGGCCAACTATAGCGCGCGCTTGATAGCTTTTAGAAAGATTAGCGACAGAGAGCGCATATTGCGGGGCGGTTGAGGCGATTGACATAGGCTATTTACGCTGTCGCGCGCCCCGCCTGCAAGGACATTACTTTTGGCATCCGGGACAATAAAATGTCGAGCGACCGGATTGGTCGATACGGCTTATATTTTTCTTCGCGCCGCACGTATAACAGGATTCATTTTCTCGACCATAGACTTTAAACTGATGTTGAAAATAGCCCATGGCGCCATCTGTTTGTCTATGGTCGCGCAAGGAAGAGCCTCCGGCAGAAATAGCCTTTTCGAGCACATTTTTTATAGTTTTTGGCAATCGTTTTAAAGCTGCGCTGGGCCTTCCCTGCTGTGTCACCAGATCGCGCCCCTGACGTAAGGGCGAGATTTTAGCTTCATGAAGCGCTTCGCAGGCATAAATATTTCCAATTCCCGCGATTAAATGCTGATCAAGCAACAATGATTTTACGGATGTTTTTCGATGATGAAAACCGCGTGCGAGGAATTCTGCATTGAGTAGGTTGCTGAGCGGCTCAACGCCCAAATGAGAAAAATAACCATGAGTCATGATTTCTACTGTGGGTATTAACAGCATAAAACCAAAACGGCGTGGGTCGTTATAAATTACACGTTGACCATTAGAGAGGTGGAAGGTGACATGGTCATGCGCAAAGAGACGATTGCGCACATGAATGAAATTTCCAAGCGTTTCTTCTTCAATACGAAACGAGCCGCTCATGCCAAGGTGCATAATTAGGCTCATTTGATCGTCTAAATCCACGAGCAAATATTTAGCGCGCCGCCTCAGGGCTAAGATTTCTCGACCTATAAGGCTATGTGTAAAATTTGACGGAAAGGGGAAGCGCAAATCCTTGCGCCTAACCTCTACCTGGACAATTTGGCGGTTGATCATGGCCGGCGCTAGTCCGCGTCGGACAGTTTCTACCTCTGGGAGTTCCGGCATGATAGTGAATTTCCGCCCATAGCCTTCTGTGCGCCGAGAGGTTATACCCCTTTGGTCTTTCTCGTCCTACAGGCATCAAATGACCGATACTTTTTCCAAGCAAGACGGTTCAACCCATTTCGGCTATGCCGAGGTGCCGCTGTCGCAAAAACAACATCTTGTCGACGATGTTTTTCACAAGGTCGCACAGCGTTATGATGTGATGAATGATCTCATGTCGGCGGGATTGCATCGACTTTGGAAGGATATTTTAGTCAGCAAGGTTAATGCCCGTCGGCAGAGCGGATTTCGCCATCTTGATGTAGCAGGCGGCACGGGCGACGTGGCTTTCCGGATTGCTAAGCAGGCGTCTGTCGATGCCGAGGTGATCGTACTTGATATTAATGGAGATATGCTTGAAGTCGGCCGGGATCGCGCCCGTGAGCGGGGACTTGCAAATAAGGTAGAATTTACGCAAGCGAATGCCGAGTCATTGCCATTCCCCGACCAGCATTTTGACGCCTACACGATTGCTTTTGGCATCCGTAATGTGCCGCGCATTGATGTCGCCCTGAAAGAGGCGCATCGTGTGTTAAGGCCTGGTGGACGTTTTTTGTGTTTGGAGTTCTCGCAAGTGACAGCTCCGGGCCTTGACAAGATATATGAGGCTTACTCGTTTAATATAATTCCCGCAGTTGGGCGCATTGTTGCAGGAGACGCAGAACCGTACCGCTATTTAGTTGAATCGATCCGCAAATTTCCTGCCGCGCCGGAATTTGAGCGCATGATCCGTGAAGCGGGTTTTCGTCGTACCGGTTTTGAACGGTTGACTGGCGGAGTAGTCGCAATTCATTCCGGCTGGAAATACTAATTTTTAGGACGACGACTTTTGGCGTTTTTTGGCATTAGCTCTCTGCTTAGATTGGCGCGCGCGGGCTATATTTTGGCGCGTGAAGGCGTCTTTGTTTCGATTGATCCTCAACTCGCTCCGCCTGTTGCGGCGTTACCGCTTCGTTTGGCGAACTTAATTGCGCGAAAGCAGCCCGCCAGTGATGGATTAGCTTTGGTGCGCGCCCTGACGCAAATTGGGCCTTCTTATGTAAAACTAGGTCAATTCCTTGCTACGCGGCCTGATATTGTTGGCGGAGAAATTGCAGACGCCCTCTCTCAATTACAAGATCGTATGGCTCCTTTCGGACAAGAAGCGGCGATCGCTATTGTTGAAAAATCTCTAGGCAAAAAGATCACCGGCCTTTTTGTAGATTTTGGGCCACCTGTCGCCGCCGCTTCCGTTGCGCAAGTTCATCGCGCGACAGTGCTTGATCGGGGCGTTATACGAGATGTTGCCGTTAAAGTTTTGCGGCCGGGAATTGAGATCCAGTTTTCACGTAATTTACGGGATATGCACCTGGTCGCGCTGATTGCAGAGCGTTGGTCTTCTGAGGCGCGGCGATTACGTTTAATTGAAGTTGTTGATACGCTTGCCCGCAGCGTCAAGCTTGAAACGGATTTTCGCCTTGAAGCCGCAGCGGCTAGTGAATTTTCTGAAAATATCGCTCAGGATCCAGAAATGCGCGCGCCCTATATTGATTGGGATCGCACAGCGCGTGACGTTCTGACGCTTGAATGGATTGAGGGCGTTCCTCTATCAGATCCTAAAGGCGTCGCCGCTGCTGGACATGATTTTAAAACGGTTGGCCGAACGGTCTTGCAATCTTTTTTACGTCAGGCGATGCGGGACGGTTTCTTTCACGCTGACATGCATCAAGGCAATCTTTTTATTGACGCCTCGGGACGTCTTGTGGCGATAGATTTTGGCATTATGGGACGTTTGGGGTTAAAGGAGCGACGTTTTCTTGCAGAAATTTTATATGGATTAATTACGCGCAATTATCGTCGCGTTGCAGAAGTGCATTTTGAAGCAGGCTATGTGCCTATGACGCATTCAGTTGAAGAATTCTCACAAGCTTTGCGGGCCATTGGCGAGCCGATGCATACGATGAATGCATCAGATATTTCGATGGCGCGCGTGCTTACTTTGTTGTTTGAGGTGACATCTTTATTCGACATGCGAACGCGTACAGAGTTAGTTCTTTTGCAAAGAACAATGGTTGTCGCAGAGGGCGTTGCGCGCGCGTTTGATCCTCAGCTTGATGTATGGAAAACCTGTGATCCAGTAGTTAGAAGCTGGATAGAGGAAAACCTAGGACCAAAGGCTAAGATTGAAGATGCTGGCAAAACATTAGCTGATTTGGCGCGTCTTGCTTCTCATTTACCTAAAACATTAACTGCCGCTGAGGTTTCATTAACGCGTATTTCTCAGCAAGGATTTGACCTCTCGCCTGAAGCGCTGAAAGATCTAGCGCAAACAAGACGAACTTCTGATTACAGATTGATTATTGGCGCAGGATTTTTACTGATTTTTGCCGCCTGGTTATTCCGCTAAATTTATAACTATATACAGCGTGTTAACCCAAGAAACTCTTCTCTTGTGCGGGGATCGTCGCGGATGACGCCAAGCAATTTGCTTGTAGTTAGCGAGGTGCCTGGCGTGTTTACGCCGCGCAATGTCATACAATTATGTTCTGCTTCAATCACAACGCCAACCCCTTGGGGCTCAAGAATATCTTGAATAGCTGTCGCGATTTCAGCGGTTAGTTTTTCTTGAATTTGTAAGCGGCGCGCAAAGCCATGAACAACGCGCGCAAGTTTCGAGATTCCAACTACGCGATTGCTTGGCAAATAGCCAACATGCGCCCGTCCAATAACAGGGAGCATATGATGTTCACAAAAACTCACGACACGTATATTTTTTAAAACAACTAACTCATCATAACCGCCAACTTCTTCAAAGGTGCGTTTCAGGTAGTCGCGCGGGTCAACGGCATAACCGCTAAATAGTTCGTGATAAGAACGCGCAACGCGCGCCGGCGTATCGCGAAGGCCCTCACGATCCGGATCTTCCCCAGCCCATTCTATCAGCAGTCGAACCGCTGCTTCTGCATCTGCTTGAGTTGGTTTGGCCATTGAATGCACCTTCCCGATTAGGGGCTGTGAATATTAAAGCGTTGCTCTCTGGATGCGACAGATCGGCTGCCGCAAGAGATTAAGCAAGAGATTAATTGCCGCCTAATGCGCCTCGGCCGATATCGGTGATGGAATTCACCGTACGTTTAACAAAGCCAAAAGCGCCGTCGTTTTGAGGACTAGGCGGGGGACTTGGCGGCATGTCCGGACCCGCGGCTGGAGCAGTCGTCGCGGGCGCGCGGGCATTAACCGTTTCAGGCGGAGGCGCTACTTTGGGTTTGGCTTTGACAGCCTTTGGTTTGGGTTTGGCTGGCGTAGGGGTTTTGATCTCAGGATTGGCGATATTTTCCTGGCTCGTTGACGATGAGGCTCTGGTCGGCGCTTGCGGCTCTGTAACGGGGGCGCTGCTCTGGAGCGGCTGTGGCGCTGTCGACGGCGTGGGGACCGGGGGCGCCGACAAAGGGGCAGGTTGCGGATCGCTGACGGCCTGACGGGCAGTGTCTTGAGGCTTTGGTGCTTGCGAGGTTTGCGAGGGTGGCTCAGATAATTTGGGCGCAAGCGCGGCTGTCGGCTCTTGTTGGGTTGGCGCTGATGGGCTCTGCGCCGCGGCTCCAGCGGCAAGATCTCCTGAATTTGGCGCTGTTTCCGCGGCGGTAGATGGAGTTGATTGAGAGGACTGCTCGACCAGATCCGGCGGGGATGACGGCGCAGCGGACTTTGACAGAACCCAGCCAACCCCCCCCAAGCCAGACACAATAATGAGGAGAGAGAGATAGGCTAATCTTCGCCGGCGGTTTTCAGATATTTCTGAGCTGGCGGCGGAACCGCCAGTCGGGCGGATAGAGGCTGAGGGGTAGGGGCGCGTTTCAGGTTCCGCCGGCTGCGAGGCGGTCATTTGGCGGGTCGCGGAGAATGAACTTGTCGGCAGGTCCGGGGACAAAAAATCAGGCCCGGGAGCGGTCTGAGCCTGCGCCAGGGGCGTCGGGCGGGGAATGGTAAAAGTTGGCGCACCAACCTTCAGTTCAGTGTCAAAATGAGCCTTTGGTTCGATTTGGGCTTCATTTTCCGTCGGCGCTATGGGCGGCATCTCGAAAATCGGTTCAACTCGCTTTTCCATGAGTTCTTTGAATTCATCGAAAGCCGCTTTTAATTCCTTGTTCTCGCCGGACTGGGTCATGCTGTCTCACTTGCTGCGCGCTGGGTTTTCCCCAGCGTCATCCTTGTCGTATTCGCCGGGATAAAACCGGACCTCGTTTTAGATTAAATCAAAAAATTGTGGCGGTTATTCGCCAGAGTGAACCGAATTCAGGCGGCGGGATCCCGCTCATTAAAGCCTAAAGCACGCACAAATACTTTTCGCTCATTTAAGTTGGAAGAAATGTAAATAAGGCGAATTGCATCACGGGCAATCACTTTTTACACTCCCCGTAATCTTTTATGCTCATCCTTATATTGGAAAAAGAATGGCGGCTGGTAGTCTACCGAGGCGGTTGAGGCTGAGGCTTTCTTTTGCGCTCATGCTTTTTGCCGCCTTTGAACTAAACGCCGCGGCGCAAGAGACTTATCCCTCGGATGAGCGGGGCCTCGCGCCGATCGAACTGCTCGGCAAGCGAGTTTTTGAAGATAAAACTCTATCTCGACCTGCGGGAGTTGCCTGCGCCTCCTGCCATCAAGCTCAGCAAGCCTATCAAGGAAATAATGGCTCTTCTATCGCTGCGTTTGCCCGCGGCGCGGCGCCAAATACGCTGGGCAAACGCAATACGCCGACACTGATGTACGCCTCCTTTTCCCCTCCCTTTAGTTTTGTTGAAGAGAGGGATACGACGACGGGACATCGCGAGAGGATACCCGTTGGGGGGCAGTTTTTCGATGGACGCGCGGCAACGCTTACTGAGCAAGTTGAAGGACCTCTGTTTGATCCCAATGAAATGAACGCCGCATCAAAGAAAGATGTCGTTGACGCAATACGCTCAGGCCCTTATGCCGAGTTGTTGCGCCAAGTTTTTGGCGAGAATATTTTCAATAATTATAACGAAGCTTTTGTAAAAATATCGCAAGCTGTGGCCGCCTTTGAGTCAAGCTCGCGCTTTCATCCGTTTAGCTCGAAGTTTGACGATTACTTAAGGGGTAAAGCAGAACTTACGCCGCAAGAGCTTAAGGGATTTGCGCTTTTTAAAGATCCTAAAAAAGGCAATTGTCTTTCCTGCCATGTTGGGAAAGAAACCTCGCATAATCCTCGAGATTGGCTTTTTACCGATTACACATATGATGCGCTTGGCGGACCAAAACATCAACAGACCCGGAGCGCATCAAAACCCGACCTTGGCTTGTGCGCGCAACCAGATCTGGCAAAAAAGATCCCGTCTCAAACGCGTCTTGATAGTTTTTGCGGCGCTTTTAAAGTGCCAACTTTGCGCAATATCGCGCAAACTTCGCCCTATTTGCATAATGGCGTATTTTCAAACCTAAGAGATGTTGTCGCTTTCTATGCAACTCGAGATACTCAGCCCGCGCGCTGGTTTCCGCGCAACTCGAGAGGATTTGTCGAGAAGTTCAATGATTTGCCGAGATCTTTGCGGCGCAATGTTAATGTCTCAGAGGCCCCATATGATCGTAGATTGAACCAGCCTCCCCGCTTATCAGAAGCTGAGATCAGCGCAATTACAACATTCCTTGCGACTTTAACAGATCGGGAAAACCATTAGCGCGCGGCGTCGTCTTAGGTTTGTTGCAGGCCGTAATCATTTAATATGTCTTTTAATAAAAGGTCAGGCTTGTCGCCGCTGGTAAAAATCACCCGACGTTCGTTAAATGATTGGCGCAAGAGCAATTCTTGGTAATTTTGCGTGAGTAAATACTCTACGCGTCGCGCAATTGCAGGCGCTGGATTAATCCAGTTAACAGGCCAGGGCGCTAGACGATGAAACTCTTTAAGTAAAAGAGGATAATGCGTGCAGGCTAAAACAATTGTGTCTGTCCGCTTATCATTAATTTCAACGAAACAGGGAGTAATTTCAGTTATGATTTCGGCGTCGTCGATTTCGCCATGATGCATCGCCTGTTCAGCAAGGCCGGCGAGGCGGCTGGAGCCAACTAACGTTACTTGGCAATGACCTGCAAATTGTGTGATCAATTTTTGTGTGTAATCACGCTTTACTGTTCCAGGCGTCGCTAATACGCTTATCAGGTGAGAGCGTGATTGTTCTCCGGCAGGCTTAATAGCAGGCACTGTGCCAATGAAAGGAATCATAGGCCAGCGGCGCCTTAAATGCGATAAAACTAATGTTGAGGCTGTATTGCAGGCAATGACAACCATGTCCGGAGACTCTGTTGCAATCAAGCCGCTCATTATATCGATAACGCGATCAATAAGCGCTGCTTCATTCCAAGAGCCATAGGGGAAGCCGGCGTCATCAGCGCAGTAAAGATAATTTAGGTTTGGACGTAGCCGTATTATTTCTGAAAACACAGTTAGGCCGCCAAGGCCAGAGTCAAAAATAAGAATCTTGGGCGGGCAATTCATTCTAATGATCCAAGAAATAAATAGGATCCGCGCGAATCAGGCGACTGTGCATCATAGGGCGCGGCGAAAAAAATTCAGAACGGCAAATTGAAGACGCGAGAGGGGGCGAGCGCGCCTTCAATAATTTCTCCAAAGGCCACGGGAACGCCGCCGCATGCGGCGTAAACGATGCCTTCGTTTGGCGCATCGCGTCCACGCAAAATGACAGTGCCGCCGCGCCGCAGTCGCGTTGCTGTATCTCGATCAACGATGATGCAGGGAAGCGCTAGGAGGCCCGCTTCAACAGAGCATAGGGCTGTATCAGCCTTATTCTCATTTTCAATCTCGTTGAGCGTGAAGGCGGTTTGTTCTGTAAATGGTCCCACGCGCGTTCGACGCAACGCGGTGACATGACCCAGGCAACCCAGTCGACGTCCAAGATCGCGCGCTATGGCTCGCACATAGGCCCCTTTTCCGCATGTCATGGAAAAGCCAGCCTCCTCAGTTGAGGCATGGAGCAGTTTGAGAGAATAAATTTGCACCGTGCGCGGTGTTAATTCGACGACTTCCCCTTCTCGCGCGAGGTCATATGCGCGTTCGCCGGCAATTTTGATTGCTGAAAATTGCGGGGGGATTTGTTTTATGGCGCCTTGAAAATCTGGAAGGAGGCGTTCGATTTTTTCCTGGGTCGGCCGTGAGAGGGAGGTATTTATTATTTGCCCTTGAGAGTCGTCTGTATCGGTTTCTTCACCCCATCGAACGGTAAATTGGTATGTTTTCTCGCCATCTTGAACAAATGGCACAGTCTTTGTCGCCTCTCCAAAGGCGACGGGAAGAATGCCTGACGCCAAAGGGTCTAATGTTCCGGCATGGCCAGCTTTTTGGGCGTTATAAAGTCGTTTTAATCGTGAGACCGCTTGCGTGGAGGTAAGGCCTGTCGGCTTATCGAGAGCAATCCAGCCATTGACGATGAGGCGGGGTGTTTTCTTTTGAGTCATTAATTTGAGCCGTTGTCTTGCGGATCTTTTTTTGGCGCGAGATCGCGTTTTACGCGGTCAGAATTCAGTAAGGCGTCGATACGGGAAACTGCGTCAAAACTATCATCAATGCGGAAGCGAACTTCTGGCGCAAATTTGAGATTAATTTCTTTAGCGATCTCGCCGCGAATAAAGCGTTTGTGCCGATCTAATGCAGTGAGGATAGACTCTTCATCCTTGCCGCCCAAGGGCATAACATAAATTGTCGCTAGTTTGAGATCGGGGCTCATCTGTACGCGCGATACTGTAATCGTATGAGCGTCAAGGATGGGATCGCTGATATGGCCGCGTGATAGGAGTTGCGCGACAGAATGGCGTAAAAGTTCTGCAACGCGCAGCATACGTTGGGATGGCGTGGAATGAGATGACTGTCGAGTTCTTGGCATGGCGACCAGAGGCGCTAGAATTTATTGGCGAGACGCATCAACAAGCGTTAGCTCATTAAAAACTACGAGACTTTCTTCTGTGTTGAAGAAAGCTCGCAGTAGTCGCGTTAGAGCGATCGTTTAATTTCTTCGATGCGATAGCACTCGATCACATCACCAGCGCGCATGTCTTGATAATTTTCAAAGGCCATGCCGCATTCCTGCCCCGCAGTAACTTCTTTGACCTCGTCTTTGAATCTTTTGAGGGTAGAAAGTTTGCCTTCATGAACAACAACGTTGTCTCGAATAAGTCGGACATTCGCGCCACGTTCAACATTGCCGTCGGTTACGCGGCAGCCTGCGACCTTGCCCACTTTGGAAATATCAAAAACCTCAAGGATTGATGCATTGCCGAGCATTGTCTCGCGCAACGTAGGCGCGAGCAATCCTGACATGGCGCTCTTCACGTCATCCACGAGATTATAAATGATATTGTAATAACGAATCTCAATGCCGGAACGTTCTGCAGCTTCTCGAGCTTCTTTATGCGCCCGCACATTAAAGCCGATTACTGCTGCTCCTGAGGCTTCAGCCAATGAGACGTCCGACTCAGAAATCCCGCCGACGCCACAATGCACGACGCGCGCGCCAACCTCATCTGTACCCAGTTTCTCTAGTGCGGCGACGATAGCCTCTACAGAGCCCTGAACATCGCCCTTAATGACCAGCGGAAATTCTTTTCTTCCAGCTGTTTTGAGTTGGCTCATCATATCTGTGAGCGAACCCCGGGCCGATCCACCGCGGGCTGCAATTTTATCGCGTTTTTGACGCTCGCGATATTCAGTGATTTCACGCGCGCGCGCTTCAGATTCAACAACCGCTACGCGATCGCCAGCTTCCGGCGTTCCGCTGAAACCTAAAATTTCCACAGGGAAGGATGGGTCCGCTTCCTGTCTTGCTTGACCCTTGTCATCAAGCAAGGCGCGCACGCGCCCCCATTGCGTTCCCGCCACGACAATGTCGCCAGTGTGGAGAGTTCCACGCTGTACGAGCATTGTTGCAACCGGCCCGCGTCCCTTATCGAGGCGGGCTTCAATCACTGTGCCCTCTGCAGCCCGGTCCGGATTGGCCTTAAGGTCCAAAACCTCCGCTTGGAGGGAGATCGCGTCCAGCAACTTATCCAGATTGAGCTTTTGCTTAGCGGAAACTTCAACTTCCAGTGTTTCGCCGCCCATGCTCTCTACCTGAACTTCATGTTGAAGGAGTTCGGTGCGCACTCTTTCAGGCTTTGCGTCTGGCTTATCGACTTTGTTAATCGCGACAACAAGCGGGGCGCCTGCCGCCCGCGCGTGATGAATAGCCTCAATCGTTTGAGGCATGACGCCGTCGTCGGCAGCGACAACCAATACGACAATATCTGTTACTTTAGCGCCTCGGGCGCGCATTGCTGTAAAGGCGGCGTGACCTGGCGTATCAATGAAGGTGACGGCATGGCCGTTAGGCGCAGTGACTTGATAGGCGCCGATGTGTTGGGTGATGCCACCCGCCTCTCCTGAGACCACATTGGCCTGACGGATGGCGTCAAGCAATGAGGTTTTGCCATGGTCGACGTGCCCCATGATCGTTACGACGGGGGGGCGCGGCTGCAGGTTAGAGCCGTCGTCTGGGATGTCGAAAAGACCTTCTTCGACATCAGATTCAGCGACGCGCTTTACGGCGTGTCCCATTTCTTCCGCGACAAGTTGCGCAGTATCTGCATCGATCACATCAGTGATCTTATGCATTGCGCCCTGTTTCATGAGCAAACGAATAACATCCACGCCGCGTTCAGACATACGGTTGGCGAGTTCTTGAATCGTGATGGTTTCAGGCAGAACCACTTCGCGACTGATTTTCTCTTTTGGCTCAGCTGTTCCCATGCCTTTCAAACGTTGAACGCGACGGCGGAAAGAGGCGACTGAGCGCATCCGCTCCTCGCCTTCTCCGCTAGTCGCCGTCGTCACGGTCAACCGGCTGCGATTTTTCATTTCCCCGCCGCGCGAGGGCGTAGGGCGGGGTGGAGTTGGTTGCGCAAAGCCCCCAATTGTCCGAACAGGACCGCGCTTGGCTGTGGGTTCAGCCTGCGGCGCACGGGCCGCTGTTTTAGTTCCTGTTGTTTCGCTAGCCGCCCCGTCCTGAGGTAAGCGCCGGCGCGCCTCCTCTTCGGATTTCCGACGCGACTCAGCTTCCCGGGCAAGCCGTTCTTCTTCCTCGCGTTTGCGGGCGCTGGCGGCAGCGCGTTCTTCGTGTTCTCGCGCCTCGCGCTCCGTTCTAGCGCGCGCTTCAATTTCTGCGCGTTTACGATCTTCATCTTCACGAGAGCGCGCATCGACTAGCGCCCGAGCCCGGGCTTCCCGTTCATCGTCGGT
>RFXM01000081.1 GCA_009921565.1 Methylocystaceae bacterium
GGTGGCGGTGGCGGCGGAGCTGGAGCTGGCGCCGGAGCTGGAGCTTCAGCTGAAGCTGGCGCCCCCGTGCTGCTGCTGTCGGCTGGTTTTTCGCCGGGCGCACTCCAACCGTGGTACCTGCAATATTTAAACATTTTGCCCTCATCGTATGCAGTCCCGCAGACACTGCACTTTGGTGGCGCCCCTGCCGCCGCGGCGGCAACAACCGCAACTGCAGCGCCAGCCTTCTTATTTTCAGCCCTCAACAGATCTTCCAAAGATTTCAGAGATCCAGTTCCTAGTGACGACAGAGGCACTCCTCCCGCCGGCGGCGGCGGCGCCGGCGGCGCCGGCGGCGCCCCGCCAAAGATAATCTGGAGCCCCCCTCCTGTTATTTCATAATCTTTGGGGGTATCATCTTTGGCGACCACCTTGACAGGGGGTGCAGCACTTTTAGACACCTCAGGGTCTTTATACTCTTCAAGAATGGGCTCCTGATATTCCGGGTTTTTGCTGTCACTCACCAACTTGTTAGCCTTATTCTTTAGCTGCATTAGCGTTGATTCTTCGCAGTCATCTCCATCAAATTGACTCTCTCTGATTACATTCTGATCGTTTACTAAGCTATTGAAAGGGATGAATGCCCTCGAGGCGTACAGCAGATCGGTTTTGTTTTTACACTCAAAGACTTTTGTGATAAGCACATCTCGACTATCAGAACTAACTGGTAAATATTGTTGAGCCTCGCTTAAGGTTTTGAATATGACGTATATGTCGTGGAGAGGGGCGATGTAGTTGGTTATCATTTTTGCTCTCGTCGTATTTTGTTTGAAACGTAAACTCGCAACTGTGTCGCCTGCCGCCCTAATTTGAGTTAGGAAATCTGCAACCCCCGTATTGAACGCGCCCCAGAGCTCATCCCAGTTGTAAGATGGCTCGCCTTCAATGTGGGCAACCTTTATGCTCCACATCGGGGTCCTGGCTGTTGCAGCTATAACTGCATCTACAGCCCTAGTAGTGGCTTGAATGGCATTTTCCACATTAGCATTATTATGTGCCAGGGTTGCATCAAGGTCCGCCTTGAGTTTTGCTGCCGCCATTTCCTCAGGAGTTAGGGCCGCCGCGGCGGTCCCCGAGGGGGTTAGGGCCGCCGCCTCGGGGAGTGAGTTACCATAATCTCGCTCAGCGCTTTCTTCTGCAAAAGCTATGCTTGCCGCGTTGATCATATTTGCGATGTCTAATTTGGCCCGAGCCGTAAGACCCTTTTTAACTCTTGCTTCCTCTTTGCGGTATGAATCAAGGACTGATTGTCCGGCTGCAGTCAATGCAGCTTGAGTTTGCGCATGATCAAGACCAGAGGCTTGAGCTTCCACAAATGCTGCTTGCACGTTTTTGGCAGCCCTACTTTCGATTTTTGTGGACAGAACTTGTGACTTCGCTCTTACTAATGCCACTTCCATATTCCCATCTGAGCCTGCAATAGTGTTCGCGAGTCGGTTTATTTCCGTTTCAACCTGAGTTTTTGTTGCATTTGCGGCCGAGGCGGCCGCAAGGTTGACATCATCTTCAGATGTCGTGGGCTCTGCTGCCTCACGAACGTTATTTGCAGCTTCTGTGGCCAGAAGGTTAATTTCTTTAGCAAGCAAAGCCCCCTCGGTTTCTACGTATACTGATTCCAAGACTAGAGCATCAAGCTTCTGTACTTTTTCAGCTACAACCGATGCATCGACAGCTGACCTAACGGCAGCTACAATAGCTGCTGGTTTGTTGGCATCGGGTATGCTTGTGTCTGCTTTAGTGGTTGCTGCGGCAGTCACCGCGGCAGTTGCTATGGTAGTTACTGCGGCGGTTACCAAGGCGATCTCCGCGGCGACCATCGTGGCAACTTCCGCGGCAATTGCTGCTGGTTTGTTGACATCGGGTATGCTTGTGTCTACTTGGATCTTGGCAGTTGCCAAAGCTATCGCCACAGCGGTTGCCGAGGCTGTCGCCGCGGCGGTCGCCGCGGCGACCTCCGTGGTGGCCGCTGCGGAAACTGCATTTGTAATGGCTTCAGTATTTGCCGCAGCAGTTGCCGCAGTTTCCGCGGCAGTTGCCATGGCAGTTGCCACGGCAATTGCCGCGGCAATCATCACGTTAAACTTGGCATGTACGCCAGCTGGGGTATTTGCCATCTTGGCGTCAAAGGCCTGGGCTTTTGCCCCAACTTTTGCATTTTTCGCTTCACTCTTAATTTGCCTAATTATTGCGTTCAATCCATTCAAGGCTATATTTATATTCGCCTCTGGTATCGCATTGCGTGTACTAATTGTCGCCTGCATTGCCATCGAGATGGCGGTCTGCATATATTTCAGGCACTTGTCGACCTGGAATAAACACTGTTCAATCTTCGATATGAGGCCATTTCCAGCACCGGCATCCCATGCCTTCAGGCTGGCCTTGCTGAATCCGGCATAAAGCCCCCCTTCACCCACTAGGTTACTAACAATAGTATTCAGCAATTTCCTGGACGTGGTGTGGAAGATTATTGGCCTGTTGAGTATGGTGTTTGCATAGACATAGGCAGCACTCGCTATGTCAATCTTGGCTTTCAACCCTGGAGGGAAATGGAGCCGATAAACAGTGTTGACGACGCCCGTTAAAGACTTGTAGCAATCTGCAAAGGAGCTTTTAGTGGAAATTGTAAATCCATCTCGATCTTTTCTTAAGAACTTGTTCTTGGCGGTGTCGTACCATAATTTTACTCTGATCTGGTTGAGGGAACCGAACGGAATCCATTCTATTTCACGCCAGAGGCCCGCCGGGTAGCTGTAGCTGGAAATCATGAAGGTGTTGGTTAGGCGCTTTTTGAAACTTCCTAGCTCTTCTTCGTTTCCGCCAGTTACTAGGCCATGCGTGACGCTAGGCGGCGCTTTGCTTGCCAGCGCGGCGCCGGGCGGCGCGCCGCTTGATGGAGCGGCGCCGGGTGCCGATTTGATTGCCAGCGCGGCGCGTGACAGTGATTGTGGCCCCACGCGGACACTAAAGGCAAGCAACGTTGCCACAATCATTATCAGGAGGAACAGCAGGAATATGAAGATGCGGTCCACCATTGTTGGACAGACAGCAAGCGGCCGCGCCGCCTGTATAAGAAGGTGCATAGATGTCCTCAAGACTATATCTAGGCGATCCACTGCAGAAAATACTTACCGGTCCACTATTGGAGTAAGGACTGGCCGAAGAGCCACCATTTATGGTTTTATCACTTTTTCAGCTTAGATATGCAATGTTAATTTTGAAGGCTCGGTTAGGGAGTGCATGATCCACACACAGCGTATTCAAGAAACCACCAAGCGTTGAACTCCACGATGACTCAGCAGCAGAAACGTGATGCAGCGCGCCTTGCGCTCGAGCGACTCGCCACAAAGCGTGCCCCCGCCTCGGCAGCGGCTCCCGAGGCAGCGGACCCCGAGGCGGCGGACCCCGAAGCGGCAATCCCTGAGGCAGCGTCCCCTGAGGCGGCGGCTCCCGAAGCGGCGGCCCCCGAAGCAGCAACTCCCGAGGTGGCGGCCCCTGAGGCGGTGGCCCCCGAGGCGGCCTTGACGTTCTCCAAGGAGAACTGGACTGGGCTGTTTGGCGATATCTTCGGCGTGACGGAGGTGACTTTCATTAGTTACCACATGCGCGCTCGACCCAAACGACTCCCGTTTCCGCTACCACAGCAGCCCCCCGAGCTAATTCCGCCATCCCAGGCGGAGCTCGAGGATCGCCTAGCGAAATCGAAGGCTTGCTTCCTGGCGAGCTACGAGGGGGTGGAACCCAAACGCTGGGCCCACGCCCTTGGCAAAGGCAACCGTCCGCCACTGGCTGAAGCGGCCAAGATGGAGCTCTCCCCGAAAGAGCTGGCCCGCAAAGCCCTCGAGATGCTGGCGGCAGCCGCGCCTGCGCGCTGAAGCCGCGCGCCCTGCGCGTTGAAGCCGCGCCCGAAGCGGGCGACCCCCCGCTTTTTTTTTATCTTGCCGATGCATGATACGAAAGGAGTCGTCATGCTGTAAAAGTCTCATGTCATAAATGAAGCTTCTGGTGGCGATATAAACGCCTGACTGACATGGAGCCGCCCCAAAAGCTACCAACCAATTCTCGCCGTAGGCGGTGCAAACATCGCCAAGCCTGCCGAGCCTGCCCGCTAGATCTTGTGTTAATCTACAATGATGTGGATACTAATCGCCGAACTAAACGTGCAATACTTAAGATCTTAGCGTATCAGGTCCAGAGGCTTGTTTGTCGATTGAGACCGAGACCATCCAGTTCTGTCAAAAAAGCGTTGTCCCTACCCGCGCATCGCCTGTTAGAGCAAGAGGAGTTCCTTGCCACAATAATTGAGGTCGACGAAGTCGATGACAGGCAATGCGCGGGTTGAGGCACAACGGCCTGCGCGGGTTGAAGCACAACGGCCTGCGCGGCGCAAATTGTGGCCGAAGCAGCTGTCTGGGGGTCCACCCCTTTTTTTCATCCCTGTGGGGTAGTAAAAAGGCTGGCTAGCTAGTAGTCAGCGCGGGCCCGTGTTCATGGGCCGGCAGGCGCCGAGGAGGCTGCCGGGGG
>RFXM01000082.1 GCA_009921565.1 Methylocystaceae bacterium
GCCGTCAAACGCTTCTGCGCCAATGGTACTATGTCTTAAGACCTGGGAGAGTAGGTCGTTGCCAGGCCTGCCAAGCACAATAAACCCTCTTTATCTTGATAGACTGCACAGCTCAGGGCTGTGCGTCACTCCAAAAACCTCCCATTTGCTTATTTATGCGTTGTCTTTAGGCGTCTTGCCGCTTTTTGACTTCTTGACCTTTTGCGCTGCAGAGTCAAACGCACTTTGGCGTAACCTCTCGCAAGCTCTCCTTGGCGAGAGGGGAAATGAAAGTCGCTCTCATAGAGCCCGTTGCGCAAATGGTAAAAGGTCTAAAATGAAGATTAAACTTGGGCTTGTCGCTCTCCTGACATTTTGTTTCATGTCCGCGCCTGTTTGGGCGTCAAAACTTTCAGAAAAGCTCATTGAAGACGCTAGGGAAGCCTGCGTCACTGGTGAAAAAGGAAAGTTTGATCAAGGGCGTAACGCCATCACAACTGTTGATCTCAATGGCGATAAAACTAATGAAGAGATTATCGACTCATCCAAATTCACCTGCTCAACAACAAAAACGCTTTACTGCGCAACAGGCGGATGTCCCATAACTGTTATTGTTAATGATAAGCCAACAGAGTTTCTGGCGCATAAATGGCGCGTCGTAGATTGGGATGGTCAAAAGATTCTGCTGCTTGCTATTCATCACAGCGCATGTGGCGACGACAGTGGGCCCTGTTTCTCAGCATTTGTTTTAACGGATAAGGGCTTTCGAAGCGTTGCAGATAAATAAGAAATTTGATCTGCTCTTTGAAATAAAACCCCATGCCTGAAGTGATCTGTGGCGATTTTAAAAGGAGATTATTGATGAAATTATCATCCTTCGTTTTATCTAGCGCTCTGATTATTGGCGTGAGCTTTTCATGTGTTAGCGCGCAGGCTTTTCCAATGGCTCCGCTAACAAATCAAGTTGACGCAAGCGCGCAAATTGAAAAAGTTTATGGGGGGTGCGGACCTTATGGGCATCGCGGTCCCTGGGGGCGCTGCCGGCCCGGCGGTCAATGGGGCGGGGGCTATTACGGTTGGCGGGGTCGGCCTTACGCCTATCGACCCTATTACGCGCCGGTTTATCACCCGCTTTGGGGGTATGGCCCAGCCTATTGGTAAGCAGGGCTTTGTAGCCTAAATGGGGAGACTAGTTGTTGCTTCGACTCTAAGCAATGACGTGAAAAAAAGATCCCGATACATTGCCTCCTCTTAAGCCAGCAGGTTTTTCTTCAGCGTCATAAGCGTCGCGCACGAGCGCAAATGGCGCGCCTTCCTGTTTAGTAATCGTTGCATAATGAAATTCATGGCCGCGCAACAGCCTATTTGCTTTTCCCAAGCAATGATCTGTCGCTAATCTTGCTTGACGATAGCCAAGGTGCAATTTGCGTTTGGCAAAACTAGTTTCTAGCTCAATTAACCCCAGCATCGGAACAGTTGCGCACGTTGCGTCGGTTAGCGTTTTTCCAAGAACCATGAAGCCGCCGCATTCTCCATGGACGGCTCGGGTTTGCGCAAAATCTCTGACGCCTTTTAAAAAAAGATCTGCTTGTGAGAGCCTTTGAGCATGAAGTTCAGGATAGCCGCCGGGCAACCAGCAGAGATCACACTCATTAGATGGCGCTTGATTTTCTAGGGGGGAGAAAAAATAAAGCTCTGCGCCCGCTTTACGCCAAGCTTGCGTCACATGCGGATAAAGAAAAGAAAACGCCTCATCGCGGGCAATCGCTATGCGTTGCGCAGGCGGAGATAGTTTGTTGGAGACTTCTAATTTCTTATCATTAGTTGAGGATCGGCTGAGACCTAGTAATTGTTCAATATTAATATGTTTTTCGACAAAATCGGCTAATCGATTGAGGCGGTATTCAAGATTATCTGTTTCTGCAGCTTGGACGAGACCTAAATGTCTTTCGGGAAGAATTTGTGTTTCGTCTTTCGGGAAGAAGCCTAAAATAGGCAGAGAAATTTTAGCAATTTCTCCGCTGACGAGATTGAGATGCCTGGGACTGCTGCAGCGATTTAAGACAACGCCTGCGAAAATTAATTTAGGATCATGAGACGCTAATCCTCGTAGCAATGCGGCGGCCGTTTGCGCCTGGCCGGATATGTCGTGAATGAGAAGGATGGGCCATCCCAGCAGTTGAGCGATATCAGCGCTTGCGCCAATGCCTGAAGCGCCGTCAGGCGCGCCATCGAACAGTCCCATTGCGCCTTCTGCGATAATAATATCGGCGTCTTCCTGCGCGCTTTGTACGATATCTTGAATAAGTTCGCGCGACATGGCCCAAGAGTCGAGATTAAGGCTTGGGCGTCCCGTCGCGGCAGTATGAAAAGCGGGATCAATATAGTCAGGCCCACATTTGATAGCGCTAACCCGCAAACCGCGTCGCGCCAATGCGCGCATGAGACCAAGCGCAAGCGTTGTTTTCCCAGATCCGGAACGCGCGGCCGCAATCAGAAGGGCGGGCGGGCTCACGCGCCGCCTCGGGGTCGAAAGCGGCGATCATAATTTGCGTTGTAAAGGGCGCTTTCGGAAAAATCATTTGCGCCAAGCGCAGGTCCAACAAGAATAAGGGCGGTTCTTTCTATGGGCGTTGCGTTTAATTGAGACGTAATTGTCGCCAGCGTGCCTTGAAAAATCTGTTCATCGGGCCAGGAGGCGCGATACACGACAGCAACTGGACAGTGTTCTCCATAATATTGAGAAAGTTCTTCTGTGACTTCTTTGAGAATATGGATGGAGAGATGGATTGCGAGCGTTGCGCCTGTTTGAGCAAAGGTCGAGAGTTTTTCTGCGCTGGGCATAGCGGAGGCGCGACCAGAGGTGCGCGTTAAAACTACGGATTGGGCAATTTCGGGGAGAGTTAATTCTCTTTTTAACAGCGCCGCTGCGGCTGAAAACGCTGGCACGCCTGGGGTCAAACTATAAGGAATATTGAGCGCATCTAAGCGCCGCATTTGTTCTCCAACAGCGCTCCAGATCGATAAATCTCCCGAATGCAGTCGCGCGACATCCAGACCCAATTTTGTGGCCTGTTCCATTTCAGAAATAATGTCATCTAAAGAGAGCGGCGCTGTATCAATGATACGCGCATCTTTGGGGCAATGGGCTAGGATTTCTTTTGGAACTAAGGAACCGGCATAGAGGCAGACTTGAGCGCGATTGATTAAGTCGCGTCCTCTCAATGTCAATAAATCAGGCGCGCCAGGTCCAGCGCCAATGAAATAGACAGTCATTGCTTATGAGAATAACACATTGACGCAAACAGCATTTTAAAAAACATCCTTCCGCTTTTCTTAGCGTTAATCATTTAGCTAGTTTTTGTTGCAGCCCATTGGTGAATAGCCATAGAGGGCTCTAACCCATGAAAGGAGCCAACAGGCTTAGCGCGTGAGATTTGAATTTGAATGAGATCTCCCCCAAGCTGTTGATAGTTTTGTGCAAGGAGAGATTGGGTTTCGAGCGTTACAGCATTAATAACAAGGCGTCCGCCAATAGGAAGCGCTCCCCAGCAGTTGCGAATTAATGCCTCGCTTGCGCCCCCGCCAATAAAGATTGCATTAGGTTGACGCAGTTCTTCAAGGCAAAGATTAGCCTCGCTGATAATTATTTCTAAATGAGGCGCGCCCATCTTACTGGCGTTCAGTTTGATTTGCGCAGCGCGCGCAGGATTTTTCTCAATCGCAATGGCTTGGTTGTTGGGATGCTGAAGGAGCCACTCGATAGAAATTGAGCCTGAACCGGCGCCAATGTCCCATAATAATTCCCCTTGCTTTGGCGCAAGGGCCGACAAGGTCACCGCGCGTATTTCTCGTTTTGTAATTTGTCCGTCATTTTGAAACCATTGATCGGGTAATCCGGGTGTGCGTGGAATAAATTCTGCGCCTGTGTCGGACAGAACATGCAAAGCGATTATATTCAGCGGGGATATATCCTTAAGATGAAAATTCTGCGCTTGAGAGAAGCGGCGGCGCTCTCTTTCTCCGCCTAAATTTTCTAAAACGTGAAATTCAGATCGTCCAAGGCCGCGATCAACAAGAAGCGCTGCAAGCTTTTGCGGCGTCGTTTCATCCCAGGATAGCGCCAGGATCCGCGCATCGGGCTGGAGAAGGGGTATGATCTTCTCAAAGGCTCTGCCGTGCAACGAAATCAGCGCGCAATCTTGTAGGCTCCATTTCAGCGCCGAGGCGGCAAGCGAAAATGCAGAAGGACTCGCAAAGCAAACGATCTCGTCACTTGGAATATGCTCGGCGAGAAGAGCGCCAACGCCATAGTGGAAGGGATCGCCAGAGGCGAGAACAACGACGGGCTCTCCGCGGCGTTGAAGAATTATGGGCAGCGCATCTGCAATTGGGCTCGGCCAACGAAGTTTTTCCGCTCTATAACGCTCAACGAAATTAAGATGACGCTCCCCACCTACAATAAGCATTGCCTGGTCGAGCATGAGACGCGCTTGCGGCGCCAGTTCAGCTACGCCGCCTTCGCCAATGCCTATTATGGTGAGCCAGGGTT
>RFXM01000083.1 GCA_009921565.1 Methylocystaceae bacterium
TTTGGCGGCGGGTCTGTCAAAGAGCAATGAGGGCTTGGGAGCCGTCGGTAACTACGCATCGCTGGCAAATTACACCCAGCTCGGCGGCGTCTTGACTGTCTTTGCGCTGCCAAATTAACCACAAGGTTGAAAACACAGAGTTCATGAGTTTAAACCTTTAAAATAGCGCTCGACGATCCAAGGGGTTCGTCGGGCGCCCTTGTTTCCAAGGGTCGATAATAAAGTTAGGGAGAGTAAAATGAGATCGTCGCTAGCTGGAGCGCTGGCTCTGGGCGTCATGATGGTTGTAAGCGGTGCCGCGCTGGCTGAAGCGCCAGGAGATCCCAAGGCCGTTAAATCTACTGACGGCAAGTATTTTGATGCGAAAGGCGACCCAACTTATAATGTTGGTCCGGATGGAAAAGTCGACTGGTATACCTTCTCAGGCTATCGGCGCTACCATGCTGAATGCCATGTTTGTCATGGACCAAATGGCGGTGGTTCGACCTATGCGCCCGCACTCAAGGATTCAGTGAAGCGGTTCAATTATGCTGAATTCGCCGGCATTGTTATTGGCGGTCGCCAGAACGGCAATAGCGTTATGCCCGCATTTTCCGATAACAAAAACGCCTCGTGCTACATTGACGATCTCTATGTCTACCTAAGAGCATTGTCTACAGAGGCAATACCGGCGGGACGTCCTGAGAAAAAGGAAGAGCGCCCAGAAGCTTTCGCGAAAGCAGAGGCTGAATGTATGGCGGCAAAATAATGCTCTGCGGATTTGGAGCGACTGCGGTTAATGAATAAATTTCAATGAAACGCGCGCCGCTGATATTGCGAGTATTTTTTATTGGCGCCGCTATGAATTATTTCATAGCGGCGTCTGCTTTTGCGCAAAACCTAGGGTCTGACGCGGGCGCCCGCGGCGATGACAATAAAGGCTCAATCGAACTTGTTGACGCCAAGGTATTGCGTGTGTGTGCAGACCCAAACAATCTGCCTTTTTCAAACGAGAAGGGCGAGGGGTTTGAAAATAAGATCGCAGAATATCTGGCTAAAAAAATTAACAAAGAACTTGCTTATGCTTTCTATCCTGGCGCGACAGGATTTGTACGCAACACTTTGAACGCCCATCTCTGCGATGTGATTTTGGGGATACCCCAAGGCAATGATCTCGTGCAGCCGACTAATCCCTATTACCGGACAACCTATGCCATTGTAACGCGTGCAGGGTCAGACTTAGAGGGGTTAACAACGCTAGATGATCCGCGGTTAAAATCGAAGCAGTATCGTATTGGTCTTGTCGCGAATACGCCGCCGGGAAATATCCTAGCTAAAGAAGGCTTGATGGGCGCAGTCAAACCTTATCCCTTGATGGTTGATACGCGGTTTGACTCATCGAGCGCGACAATGATCCGCGATCTAGAAGCAGGTGAAATAGATGTTGCGTTATTATGGGGGCCGATTGCTGGCTATTATGTAAAAAACGCGAAAACTAAACTAAATCTGGCCCCAATACAGGAAACCTCTGGGACGCGCATGGCGTTCCGCGTCGCTTTCGGCGTGCGCCACTCAGATCAGATATGGAAAAGGGATCTCAACCAATTTATCAGTCAAAATAAATCAGAACTTGAAAAGATATTGATTGATTATGGTGTGCCGCTCATTGATGAAAATGGCGCACTCCTCAAGAAAAACTAATTTGAATGATCTGGATGTCGCGCCTGGGCGCCATCTTTTTTTCTCTTACAACTTCTCTGGCCCTGGGCGCGCCGATTGCATCAGTTCCCGAGCCCAGCGGCTATCGTTTAGAATCCTACCGAGCGCCGACGCCCGCCACCCTTAAGGGCGCGAAAGTGCTCACCACAAATCAGGCGCATGACGTTTGGGAAAATAAGCAGGCCGTTTTTATTGATGTCTTGCCTCATGCGCCTCGACCAGAGGAATTGCCAGCAAACGCATTGTGGCGAGAGCCCGAGAGAAAAGACATTCCTGGAAGCATTTGGTTGCCCGATACAGGATATGGCGTCATCGCAGATGTCATTTTGCGTTATTTTCAACGTGGCTTAGTCGAAGCGACTGAAGGAAACAAAAACCGTTCATTGGTTTTTTATTGTCAGAAAGATTGTTGGATGTCTTGGAACGCCGCAAAGCGCGCATTGAGTTTAGGCTACCATGATGTGTCTTGGTATCCTGAAGGCAGTGACGGTTGGGCTGCGGCGGCTTACCCGCTAGAGACACAAACGCCTAAACCGCATACAGAAAATATTTATCGCACTCGCTAATCCATCCTTGCAATAATCGCTCGCGCCAGCGTCCCAAAGCGCTGCTCGATTAGGGCGGGGCTCTCGCAAACGAAGGTCGCCATACGGCGCTGCTCCTCAAATAGGCGTAATCGCCATTGCAGTGTTTCGCTGGCCTTTTTAATCTCTTCTAAATCCTGCGGTTTGCGGTCCTGCAAGGCGCGTGTCGCTTGAGTTTCTTCCCGGATGACCTCCGCCATTTCTTTCAAACGTCGCCCAAATCGATCTAACCCATTCACCACTTCGCGGCGTTCATCATTCATCACTTCAAATGTGGCGCTAACTAAAAGCGATAGTCGCTCTTTGCGGAAATCGCCGCTATTTTTCTTAAATTCATCAATAAGTTTTTCTGCTTCAGTCAGCGGCGTTCGTCGCGCGCTAAGACGGGCGACAAGATCAGCGATATCTGCATTATCACGCCAGGATTTTTTCTCTGCGGAAATCTCCGGATGGTTTATCACGCCAGTTAATGACATTTCAGCCACGCGAACCTGTTTACAGGGCCAGTCTGAGGTTAGACTCGTTTGCGCCGCCGCAGGAGTTATAAAAATGAGCGCGAGAAAAAGTCCTATGCCTTGTAAAAGAGTCATTTCTTCTAGGTCCTTTTCGCAAAATATCGCATAGGATTGACTAAGACGCCATGCAAATCATCCCGGTAATCGATCTGCGCAATGGCCTAGTGGTGCGCGCGCAAGCTGGCCAGCGCAAGGACTATCGGCCGATAGAAAGTTTGCTGACAAAAACATGCGATCCTATTGAGATTGTCCGGGGATTTTTCACTTTGGGCTATTTCGATGCGCTCTACATCGCAGATCTTGATGCGATTATGCAGTTAGGCGACAATCGTGCTGTCATCGCAAGGATTTCAGAAGTCTTTCCAAAATTACGTCTTTGGGTTGATCCCGGCCTCCGCTGCGCGAAAGATCTAATAGATTGGCGATTGACCTCTAATATTAATCTTGTCCTTGGCAGTGAAAGTTTGCGCGATCCTCTCGATCTTGATGCGCTAGACAAAAGTCAGGATTATATTCTTTCGCTTGATTTTCTTGGGTCAGATTTTCTTGGTCCAGAGGAAATATTGAATCAGAAGCGTCATTGGCCTAGACGGCTTATTGTGATGACGCTTAAAAATATTGGCTTGAATGCTGGACCAGATTGGCGTCGCGTAGAGGAAATCCTCGCGCGCGCGGGAGATCGGTCTGTCTATGCCGCAGGCGGCGTGCGTGGCGAAGAAGATGTGCTGATATTAAAAGAAATGGGCGCAGCAGGCGTTCTCGTTGCAAGCGCCTTACACGAAAAAAAATTAAATTTTAGCGTAGGTCGATAGGGTGCTGCAAAGCAAAATGGGTGCACTAAAAGAAAAAAGGGGAGCTCTGTTATGAGCTCCCCTTTTTAAGGATATGGAAGAGTCGCTGTTAGTTTGCTGCGAAGGGATGCTTGGCGCTAACGCGCGCATGGAGCACGCTTTGCGCTGTCGGATCGCCTTTCATCGCGCGTGCGATGGCTTCTTTAGTCGCTGTATAGTTGAAGTCCTGAATTTTCTGATCGTCATTGGCGTCCCAATGGATAAAAACTCCAACGCAGATGAAGAGATCGTCAGCTGCTTGGAGTGGAATGACGCCTTCCGCAACAGAGTCCGCGACAGCTTTCGCAACGCCATGCTGGGCGGGACCAAACATCTGAACGGCTTGTTTAGCGTTCTTAATCGTCACTTTGTTGAAAAGGATCGTATTTGGTTTGACGAGTAAGTTTGGCGCGATCACAGCAAGCAGCGTGGTGAACCCGTCTTTATTATTTACCAAGGCATTGGCGAAGGCTTTTTCAGCAGCTGAGCCGCGAGGACCCATGATCAGATCGATATGCGCGACTTCATTGCCGTCGCCCACCAGTGATTCGCCAACGCCCATTTTAGCATTGCTCGATGCGAAGCCGCCTGATGATGGCTTCGGGAACAGCGCGCCAAGAATTTTTTCAAAAAACGAAGCCATAATCCCTCCCTTTTCGGTATTATCTACGTTCCCGCTTATTGCTGCTTAGGCAGGGGGGGAAACGCAGTGACTTTTTTAGCTCAGCAAGCAGATCGAGTGTCTGCGAGCTTCCAGGAAGTCGCAGAAGCGGCTTCCTGGAATGAATCCAACCGCGCGCTTAATTAGCGGCGAAAGGATGCTTAGCTTCATTGCGCTTTGCGACAACTTCAGAAGCCTTAGGCTCGCCGCGCACTGCGCGCGCAATCGCTTCCTTTGTCGCC
>RFXM01000084.1 GCA_009921565.1 Methylocystaceae bacterium
TGATCATGATCATGATCATGGTCATTCTGCGCTAGCGCATCAACATCATGCCCATGGGCATCATCATCTGGAGGCAATTCATGATACGGAGATCCAATCGGTCTCCGTGCGCTACCCAGGGGCAGTTAATCCTGAGCTCTTTATCCCTTGGCTAAATGATTATGTTCAGCGAGAGGGTGCAGATATATTACGCTGTAAGGGTATTGTGGCTTTGAAGGATGAGCCAAGACGGTTTGTGTTTCAAGGCATCCACATGATCTTAGATGGCGATTTACAGCGTGAGTGGAGAGAGGATGAAAAGCGAGAATCGCGATTAGTATTCATCGGACGCAATTTAAAAGAATCAGAGATCCGGAAAGGTTTTGCCGCAACACATGAGGGTTCTGCTGGGCAAACAGCTTAGTTGGATTTTTTAAAAACTCATGTTGTAGAAACGTGATCTTTATATAAATCTATGTTTGCTCTAAATAAATAATTGATTGAATTTTCATATGGGGCGCGCTTGCTCCGGCCTCGGCTGGCGGCGACTTGCTCGGACAAGCCCTCTGGCCTAGTGATCTTGTAATGTCCGTTGATCCTCTTGATGTTGTTAATTTTCTACCTCACCTGGAAAAGGCAGCGCGTAGCGCAGGCGATATAGCGCTTGGGTTTTTTAATCCAGGAGAGCGCACGAGCGCTGTTGTTTCCTATAAGCATGGCGGCTCGCCAGTTACGGAGGCGGATTTACTGGTTGATCGCTTTCTTTTTCAAGAAATGCGTCGACTGACGCCAGAAGCGGCATGGTTATCCGAAGAAAGCACAGACAGCGATGCGCGCTTAGCGAATCATCAGTTGATCATAGTTGACCCAATCGATGGGACGACGGCTTTCGCGCGCGGCGATCCCCGCTGGGCAATTTCAATTGCTTATATTGTCGCCGGTCAACCCCTAGCAGGCGTCATCCATGCGCCAGCCTTGGATGAGACGTTCACGGCAGTGGCGGGACAGGGCGCATTTTTAAATGGCCGACAACTTGTCGTAACTCGCCGAAATACCCTAGCTGGCGCCGCAATTGTGGCGCCAAGATTGATGCATTCTGCACTTCAAAGAACGGCGTATAATTTTGTCCTAGCGCCGAGAGCGCCATCGCTAGCTTTACGCCTTGCCGACGTTGCGGCAGGACGACATGATCTGGTAATCGCTGCGCCAAATTCGCGCGACTGGGACATCGCTGCGGCAGATATTATTCTCAGAGAAGCAGGTTCCTTTTTGAGTGAATTAGATGAGGCTCCCTTGGTGTATAACCGCTCCCGAGTTACGCGTGGCACGCTCATTGCGGCGCCTGCGCCGTTATTCAATGAAACCCGCGCTTTAGTTATAGCCGCTTCAAAAGGAGATCCCACTTATGACGCAGACGTCGGTAAATAAAAATCAACATACCCAGTCCCTTAATCTCGTTTTTGGCGGAGAGCTTGTCTCTTTAGATGGCGTGGCGTTTAGGGATCCGACAAAGTTAGATATAGTTGGTATATTCCCAGATAATGAAAGCGCCCTTGCGGCATGGAAAGCCAAGGCTCATTCAACAGTCGATAACGCGCATATGCGCTATTTTGTTGTACATTTACATAAGTTGCTCGACCCTGATCACGACATCTTATAAATGTCTTTTCAAACTTAAACTCTTTTGCGTAGATTTGACGTCTGGCGGATGGTCATTGTCCTCAGACATCGTTAGGGAGTTGTATAAATTTTAATACTCTATCAATTTGCAACGCAAATTATGGCGCGATGTGCGCCTAGTTTTCTTAATTGGCGCGTTAGAATTGGCAAAGAGGATCCGGTTAGATTTGTTGAACGCCTGGGTCAGGCGGGATTGAAGCGGCCTTCGGGTAGGTTAGTTTGGCTCCATGGCGCCAGTCTTGGCGAAAGTCTTTCGTTGCTGCCTTTAGTTGAGCGTTTCGTTCAAATGAATTTTAATGTATTGGTAACGACGGGTACGCCTAGTTCTGGTCGCGTTATTTCTTCCCGATTGCCTCTGGGGGCTTTTCATCAATATGCCCCTCTAGATGCGCCGCAGCTGATCTGTTCTTTTCTAAATTATTGGCGCCCAGATCTTGCGCTGTTTTCAGAATCTGAGTTGTGGCCCAATATGATTATCGAGCTGCATGCGCGTCAGACTCCCTTGATCGTGGTCAATGCTCGAATTTCAAAAAAATCGTTTCATCGATGGCGGATCGCCTCGGGGATCGCGCAAAGAGTTTTCGGCAGCATCAATCTTTGCCTGGCGCAGGATTATTCACATGCGGCTCGATTTCTACGCTTAGGCGCAAAAGATGTAAGAGTAACTGGAAATCTCAAATTTGACACGCCTGCCCCATTGATCGATGTGGCGGAGCTTTCTGCGCTCACTCAGCTGATCGCGGCTAGACCAGTATGGGCGGCGGTATCGACGCATCCGGGCGAAGAGGAGCTTATTTTTGATGCGCACGTAGCGCTAATGCAACAAAGGCCTGGACTTATGACCTTCATTGTTCCCCGGCATCCTGAGCGGGGACAGGATATCGCGCGCATTGCGCGACTAAGAGGATTAACGGTGGCCTTGCGGTCGATGGGCGCGTTCCCATCACAGGTGGTTGATATCTACATTTCTGACACCGCGGGCGAAACGGCAATGATTTTCCGAAGTATTGGGCTGGTGTTCATGGGAAAGTCACTGACTGTTGGCGGGGGACAGAATCCGATAGAGCCGGCAAAATTTGGATGTGCGATCCTCTACGGGCCGCATGTTGAAAATTTTTCACAAGTCTATGAGCTTCTACAATGTGCAGGGGCCGCGACGCGTGTAGATAATGGCGCTGCATTAACGCAGACTGTTGCCTCATTTTTAATGCATCCTGCTGAAATGCGGCGCAAAGGTCGCGCCGCAATAGAGACCGTCGAAAAAGTCACTGGAGCGTCTCGTAAAACGATGGATGCATTGGCGCCATATCTGACTGCCGTGCGTGGTGAGGCGTGTTAATCAGCGCACAAAATTTTTGGCGTGTGAATGGGGTTGTTGCGCATATATTGCGCCCACTGAGCGCATTATACGGTGTTTTGGCGGACTGGCGCATAGCTCGTTCGGGATTGAGGGCTCCTTTGCCGACTCTGGTTATTGGAGGCCTGACTTGCGGGGGAGATGGGAAAACGCCTCTCGCAATATTAGTTGCGAAATTACTCACAGAAATGGGTGAACGCCCAGCATTTCTGACGAGAGGCCATGGCCGCAGCAATTTGACGGCGCCGCCGTTTTTCGTCGACCACAAATACCATAATGCGCGTCAAGTTGGCGATGAAGGCTTATTACTAGCGCGAGAGGCGATGACGATTGTCGGCGTAGACCGGTTTTCGGCAGCGAAGTTAGCCCTCAACGCTGGAGCTAGCGTAATCATTATGGATGATGGGTTTCAAAGCAGAGCTCTTGCGCCTGATTTAAACTTATTAGCCATAGATCCAATATACGGCGTGGGAAATGGTTTGTGCTTGCCCGCGGGACCTTTGCGAGCTCCCTTAGCAAGTCAGCTTGCTCGTGCAGAAATTTGTATCATTATTAACCCAGATAAACACAAGCGAGAACTGTCCTTTTTATCTAAGGGTAAAATATTCCACGCTTATGTGGATGTGGCGAAACTAGATTGCTTGAGGCTCAATGGGAGACGGATTATTGGTTTCGCGGGGCTCGCGCGTCCGGAGAAATTTTTTTCTACATTAAGACAAATTGGAGCCAATTGTGTTGCTGAGCGAGCGTTTGCAGATCATCATTTCTATACAGATAAAGAGCTAGTCGCCCTGCGTAATCTTGCAGAACGTCACGAGGCGCTATTGGTGACAACAGAGAAAGACGCTGCGCGCTTAGAAAAATTTGTGATTGATTATGATATTTTGCCTATCAAGCTTATTTTAGAAAATCAAAAAGACTTCGTAAATATTCTAACGACTTCTTTGAAGCGCGCCCGCCTTATTCGGCGTTCTTAACGCCAAGTCGGCGTAACTTCGCTTCTGGGCTGCTATAGGCTTCTTGTAGATCTACGTTCCAGTAGTGCAAATCTTCTAGAAGTATTGACTGGCCTGTAACCGCACAACGCACATAAGCTCCAGCTTTGCGCACGCGAAATTCGCCATCAAGAAATTCTAGTTCGGCTTCCTCTGCGGGGTGAGCATGTCGATCGAGACGGTTCATAGCGCGGTTAGTTTCTCTCACAGGCTAGCTTTTAGGAAATTTTTTCAGATAGTTATAAAAATTTAGATGTTTTTCACATTAGTCGGGATGGATTTAATCATCTACATACTGTTGATTTAAAACAATAGCCCGCATTTCTCGCCAACGAAAGGGAGTTTTTTGCGCGTTGGAAAGTTTGTGATT
>RFXM01000085.1 GCA_009921565.1 Methylocystaceae bacterium
AAAAAAGCAGGCTTAACAACGATCCTCTCGGCCCTTGTTTTTGTCTGCATCTCTCTCGCCACAAAATTTTTATATGGATGACAAGGGCGTAAGCTGGGCTGGGGTTGACCACTCTCATCCAGGCCGGTAGGGGAACAGGGTCTGAAACGCGCCGCGCCATGCTTAATGCCCGACTTTTCATAATCTCTCAGTCCGCTAAATAGGCGATAGGAGAGTAAGAGGGTTCCTAGTTTTAAGCGACGACTAACGCGCAACAACGCAGACGCCAGTAATGATCCCGTAGCTCAGTTGGTAGAGCACTCGACTTTTAATCGAGTTGTCCTGGGTTCGAGTCCCAGCGGGATCACCACACCTACCACAGATTTAAAAGCTGATAATGCTGTAGGCCTAGGTTACTTCCCTCACGAGATTTTAAGGACTTAATCCCGGAGCGTTGTTTTCCGGGAATTCCTAGGCGTATTCCAGAGAACACTTTTATGGATAAATCCGGTCCAATCCGGTATTTATTCCGGTATTATGAATACGGACACCATTTAGATCACACCGGAATTACTCGCAGTGATTGCGGAAATTGATGAATTCAAGGGCGCATGGAGAGCCTTGGGGCCCAGCAATTAAGTTAGGCTATGAACTCCTCGCTATCGGCGCAATCGAGTAACTTCATCAATCCCGCTAGAAGCTGAATTGGCTTTGGCGGACAACCCGAAATTTGAAGATCGACGGGAATAACGTGAGACACGGAGCCAATACACGCATAGCTCTCTTTAAAAAGCCCGCCGCTTACAGCGCAATCGCCTACTGCAATCACCCATTTTGGATCTGGCGTCGCGTGATAGGTCCGCTCTAACGCCTCGCGCATATTTTTTGTAACCGGCCCCGTAACCAGCAATACATCAGCGTGACGCGGGGAGGCGACAAAACGTAGGCCAAATCGCTCTAAATCATAAAAGGCGTTCGATAGCGCATGGATTTCAAGTTCACAGCCATTACACGATCCAGCATCAACCTGCCTGATTGAAAGACTGCGTCCTAATTTTACCTGCGTAGAGCGTTTAAAAGCCGTACCCAGCTCGATTAAAGCAATATCATCTTCACTTGGCGCCGGCTCGGTGAGTGGCGAGCCGATGAGACCTTCAAGCAGAAATCTTTTCATCATCCCACCCTTCTAGAGATCATGTCCGGAGTAGGAACAATTGAATGATTTATTACAAACTGGAAAATCGGCGACAATATTGCCCTTAATGGCATATTCCAGCAAAGGCCACTGAAACCAGGAAGGGTCACGCAAATGACACGCTTGGACTATTCCTGATGAATCAATTCTCACCCAGGAAAAAATATCGCCTCTAAATCCCTCAACAAGCGCAACGCCTTCAAGATCTTGTGAGGCGCTGACAGAAAACGGACAAAAAAGATCGCCAGCTGCCTGCATTCCAAGAACTTGCTCAATCAGACGCAGAGAGGCTTTAATTTCATCAAAACGCACCCAGACCCGCGCATCCACATCTCCCTCGACGGCATGCCCAATGTCGAAAAGAAGTTTTGAATAGTATCCATAACGCAATTCTTTGCGCGCATCGAAAATTCGTCCCGAAGCGCGCCCAACGAAGCCGCCTGCCGAATAGAGTTCGGCCAGCTCGCGACTGACAATACCCGTAGAGACCGTCCGATCCTGAACGGAAACGGTATCGCCATAAAGAGAAACAATTCTCGGCAGTTTAGAATAAATTTCGTCAAGAAGCTTACGGATACGCGCAATCTTCTCATCATTAAGACCAGTCTCAACGCCACCAGGCTTAATTTGATCCATCATTAATCGATGACCAAAACAAGCCTCCGCCGTACGTAAGATTTTTTCTCGAATGACGGCGCATTGACCCAGCATCAACGGAAAGGCCACATCATTACAGATCGCGCCGATATCGCCAAAATGATTAGAAAGACGCTCGAGCTCCGCCATCACGACACGCAACTGAGAGGCTTTTTCAGAAACCTCCAAATCCAACGCCGCTTCAACAGCAAGCGCAAAGGCGAAACTATAGGCCACCGTGCTGTCGCCCGAAACGCGCGCAGCATATTTTGCGGCATTTTCGATATCTTTTCCAACCATCAAGGCGGTGACGCCTTTATGCACAAAGCCTAATCGCTCCTCGAGACGAACAACCACCTCGCCATTTGCTGAAAATCTAAAATGGCCTGGTTCAATTATACCCGCATGCACGGGACCCACGGGAATTTGATGAAGCGGCTCGCCTTTGGCCTCCAGAAAAACATAAGGATCGCAATCGCTGTACAAGATTTCTCGATCGCCCTGAGGATGACGCAAGCCCCATCTTCCATGATCTAACCAGGCGCGCGCATCAGGTCCGCCCTCCGGCATCAAGCCATATAAATCCTTCACAGCCCGTTCCAATCGAATAGCGGGGGGAAAGAGGCGCCCAATTGAAGGGAAAAAACCATTTTCGCAGGCGAGAGAAACTAAACCGATATGTTGATCTTCTTTATGCCGAAGCGCCATATAAACGCTGTGGCCATCGCTCCACAGGCTGAGTAAATTATACAAGCCTTCACTTAATTTATGCGCAAGCGCACTCCACTCTCCCTGCATCACGATTTGCGTCTGAAAGGGACGAGAAGCCGTTAAAACCGGCGCTACTTGAGGGGGGCGAGATTTAAAAATCACGAAATGCTTTCCTCAACCCAGAAGCTTGGCGATGTTTTGAAATGATGTCACAACAATCTGCGGCAAATAAACGCCTGCAATCAACACCAAGAAAAGATGCACATAAAGTGGCAAGACCGAAGCTCGAACGGCCCCCTCACTGTGATTTGGCTCGCCAAAAGCCATACCTATCAACCGGTTTAACATCGCGCCCGTTGCAATGAGTAAACCAATAGCAAGAATGACAGCGATCCAGGGCTGATGCGCAAAGGCAGAACTAACAAGCAGAAATTCGCTCATAAAAACGCCTAGCGGCGGCAAACCTAAGATGGCGATAACGCCAATAACAAGCCCCCAACCCAAAATTGGATGACTGCTTGTTAGTCCTCGAATATCTGCGATCTTTTGCGTGCCCTTAACTTGTGTAATATGGCCAACACAAAAGAAGATTGCTGATTTAGTTAGACTATGCATTGTCATATGCAAAAGCCCGGCAAAATTCGCCACTGGACCGCCAATGCCAAAGGCCACGGTGATAATGCCCATATGCTCAATTGAGGAATAGGCAAAGAGCCGCTTAATATCATCGCGTCGATACAGCATCAGCGCCGAAAAGAGCACAGAGGATAAACCAAGAAGGATCATTAAGGGCCCAGGCGAAATCACGGCGCTATTTGCAGCTATAATCATTTTGAAGCGTAAAATTGCATAAAGCGCGACATTTAAGAGCAATCCAGACAAAACTGCAGAGATTGGCGTCGGGCCTTCGGCATGGGCATCTGGCAGCCAGGCATGCATCGGCACCAACCCAACCTTGGTGCCATAACCAATGATCAAAAAGACAAAGGCGACATTTAATAATCTAGGGTTAAAATGATCAGCATGCGCTAACAGCGATTGCCAAACCATTGAATTATACCCTTCGCCAATAATAGGCTCCGCCGCTGTATAAAATAGAATTGTGCCAAAAAGCGCCAGCGCAATCCCGACGCTACCAAGAATAAAATATTTCCAAGCCGCCTCAAGCGCCTCACTGCTGCGATATATCCCCACCATCAACACAGTTGAGAGCGTTGCAATCTCAACCGCAACCCACATCAAGCCGATATTTGTCGCCAGCAACGCCAAATTCATAGATAGCATCATAATTTGATACATTGCGTGGTAGAAACGGATATTATTTGAATTTAGCTTTCCTTTGCCAATTTCAAAATCAATATAACTTGCGCTAAAGATGCTTGTTGTAAAACCAATAAAGGTCGATAAAACGATAAAAACGATATTTAGGTCATCAACAAAAAGATAGTCATTCGTTTCCTTACCTTTAATCAAAAGGATAAGAGAAAAAATAAATGTAATGCTTGATGCAATCGTATTAATTTGCGCCGCGCGCCGATAATCTGCCTGAAAAACAAGAATAAGCGCAGCAACAGCCGGAATGGCGATGACCGCATTTGAAACGATAATATCCCCCAACATCATCGTTTCTCTCCGCGAACGCGATCTAGTTCAAATAAATTAACGGTATCAAAGCGTTCCCGAATACGAAACAGAAATATGCCAATAACAATAAAGGCGACAATAACAGAGAAAGC
>RFXM01000086.1 GCA_009921565.1 Methylocystaceae bacterium
ATAGTCAGTCGCCATGGCGATCTATCATTTGTCTGTCAAAGTTATCAGTCGTTCTACTGGGGCAAGCGCGCTTGCCGCTGGCGCCTATCGTTGTGGTGGGCGCTTGTATGATGAAAGACTTAATCGCCATCATGATTTTACTAGAAAAGAAAACGTCATTCACTCAGAGGTGATGCTGCCAGAGGGCGCGCCTGAGACCTGGAGGGATCGCGAAACGCTTTGGAATAGGGTCGAGCTTGGCGAAAGGCGTAAAGACGCACAGCTTGCTCGAGAAGTTGAGTTCGCCATTCCGCGTGAGATGACGCAAGCGCAGGGGATTGAACTCGCCCAAGACTTTGTCGCCCGAGAGTTTGTCTCTCGCGGCATGGTCGCGGATTTAAATGTGCATTGGGATCAGGGACTGGATGGGGAGATGAAGCCCCACGCCCATGTGATGCTGACCATGCGGGAGATAGAGGGGCAAGATTTTGGCGCAAAGGTCCGGGAATGGAACGCAACTTCGCTCGTTGAACATTGGCGCGAAGCCTGGGCGGAGTGTGTCAATGAACGCCTCGCTGAACTCGATCTTGATGTTCGGATTGATCACCGCTCTTTTGAAGCCCAGGGCATAGAGCTTGAGCCTCAAAGTAAGATTGGCCCCGCCGCTCAAAGAATGGAGATTGGCGGGAGGGAGGCGGAACGCACAAAAGAGCATCTAGAGATCGCGCGAGAGAATGGCGCTAAGATTATTGCCGATCCAACAATTGCTTTGGATGCGATCACCAGACAGCAAGCGACTTTTACCCGTCAGGATCTGGCAAGATTTATTCATCGCCATAGCGAGGGAAAAGACCAGTTCACTGAGGCCTTCAATAAAGTCTTAGGCGCGCCAGAGCTTGTTGATTTAGGTAAAGACGAACGCGGCCGGGAACGCTTCACCAGTCGCGATATGGTTGAGACGGAAGCAAGACTCTATCGCTCATGTGACGATCTCTCCCAACAAACGGGACATCGCGTCTCAGACGCCATAAGAGACGGAGCTTTGGCGCGCGCCAGTGAGAGAGGGATTAATCTCTCGCTTGAGCAAGTCGCTGCAGTTGAACATCTCACATCCTCACATGATCTTGGTCTGATCATTGGTTATGCGGGAGCGGGTAAATCAACGCTTCTCGGCGTCGCCAAAGAAGCCTGGGAACAAGCCGGCTACAGAGTTAGAGGCCTCGCCCTCTCCGGCATTGCGGCAGAAAACCTAGAACTAGGATCGGGCATCAGCTCCCGCACCATCGCCAGTTTGGAATATGGCCTCTCCCAGGGGCGCGATCAGATCAGTTCAGACGATATTCTCGTCATAGATGAAGCTGGCATGGTTGGACTACGCCAGATGGAACGGCTCACGTCGATTGCAGAAGAGTGTGGAGCCAAGATTGTCCTCATTGGCGATCCAGAGCAGTTACAAGCCATAGAGGCAGGAGCTGCCTTTCGCGCCCTTGCTGAGCGCCATAATCGCGTTGAGATCACAGAAGTCAGACGCCAAAACGAAGATTGGCAAAGAGAGGCAACAAAAGATCTCGCCAAGGGCAAGGTTAGAGAGGCGCTCCAGAGCTATGAGGCGCATGATCAGTTGCATGCCGCTGAGACGCGAGAAGAAGCCCGCGAAGCGCTGATTGAGGGTTGGGATAAATCTCGGCAAGCTAATCCAGACGCCAGTCGGATTATTCTGGTTCACACCAATGACGAACGCCGGGCTTTAAATCTCCAAGCCCGCGAGCGGTTAAAACTTGCCGGAGAACTAAGAGACGAGATCTCTTTGAAGCTTGAAATTGGCGCCCGAGACATGGCCGCAGGCGAGCGGGTCATGCTCTTGAAAAATGATTCAGGCCTTGGCGTTAAAAACGGCATGCTGGGAGAGATCACAGGACTCTCTTCAACCCATATGTCCCTACATCTCGATAATGGCCGAGACATCTCCTTTGATCTGAAAGACTATGCTCAGATCGACTACGGCTATGCCGCCACGATCCACAAGGCCCAAGGCGTCACCGTTGATCATACTCATGTCTTAGCCACACCAGGGCTAGATCGCCATAGCGCCTATGTTGCGCTCTCGCGTCACCGAGACCGCGTCGATCTTCATTATGGACAGGATGATTTTAAGGATTCCTCCTCACTAACAGCCACGCTGTCGCGCGATCGCGCCAAGGATATGGTGAGCGACTATGTCCAACAGGCCCAAACTCTCCCAACAGGCGATCTTACTTCAACCAACCAAGACCTCGAGCAAAGGAAGCTTGTCCTCCCAAGTAATATCGAAATCCCCCAAGCCCTCATCCAGAAACAGGCGGCCCTCTTTGCCAGCCGGCGCGGTATTGGCTTAGAGACCGAACTTGACGCCAAGATCGATACAAAAACAAATCGTGATCACTATCGTGGGGTCTTCGCTAACTTCGTCCCATCAAACGCTCCGGCGCATTCAAAAGAGGTTGCAACGCAAGCGTCCTTATCTCCTGCTGAGGATCGGCGCGCCCGTCTTATTGCGGCAATAGAAAAACATGCGCGTAGTGTCGAGGATATTTTTGAGATGCAAGACGCCAAGCTCCCGGCCCTTCCCGATCAGCGCGCAAGCTTGCAAGAGGCCAGAAAAACCCTCAACGCCATTAATCCGCATTATTCAAAAGATCTAGAACGCGCCTATAGCGCTAATGCCTCACTCACTCAGGAAACGGCAAACGGCAACCCGCGTCGCGCCATCCAGGTCTTACAAGTGGAAGCGGAAATCCGCGCCAACCCAGATTTGCGCGCTGATCGCTTTGTCCAGCGCTGGCAGACCCTCAGCCGTCAGCGAAACGATCTCTTGAAAAGAGATGAACTCTCAACACGCCAACGCCTCACCGCCACCATGGGCGAGATGGCCAGAGGTCTTGAGCGTGATCCCCAGGTCGAATCCATCCTGCGCAATCGACAGAAAGATTTAGGCCTCTCGCCAGGCCTGGAGCAAAGCGTCTCGCGCAGTCTCCTCATCCAGCTTGGGCTTCAACGCCAGCGCGATCTTGGCATTGGCATTTAAGGAACGCCGTCATGCATAAAAATCTAATTACCCCAGAACAAGCCGATCTTGATCCAGCGGCACGCGCCTTTGAGGCGTTACGCGATGAGGTCGCTGAGCTGCGGCATGCAATCAGCCATCTTACCCAGCACGTTGAGACAATCCCCACTCAAGACTATCGGAAAACTCTCGCTGAGATTCTGCGCGCTCAAGAAAACATGTCAGCTGAGATTAAAGATCTAAAATCTCATCCAGCTATTAGCCTAACGCCTGAGGAATTCTTGAAACAACTGGAGGAGACCAAAGATCGCTCCCTACAAAAAGAACGCAAATCCCTAAATACGATGGAAGACACGCTTCGCGCCAACAGCAACACGATCGGACATTGGATCGAACAGGCGCGCGCAGCAAATATTCAGAATTGGCGGCTAGTTCAGATGTGGGGATTAGGTTTTACACTAGGAGGAGCTTTAATATTTGTTTGGAAATAAGCTTCATTATGCAGCAAATAAGAAAAGAGCCAGAACGAACCAAACAGAAAGCTTCTTACGAACCCAAATTAAGCTCCTTAAATGCTTACGCCAAACCGGAAAAGGTAAACTTGGAGCTGTGGACGACGCAACTGTGGATTAATTAGCGATTTGATCCAGAAACAGTAATTCGTGACATGAAACGCTAAAGAAAATCATACTTCTTGATAGTAGGCGTTAAAATCCACGAGATCACTGCCAATCTTTAGGATCTCTAGATTAGAAAGTCCTCTTGTCACAGAAAGAATTATCGCTAAAATCTTAGTTCGATATGCTATTTATTATCACATCATCATAATTTGAATGGATAAAAAAATGTCTGAGAAAAAACTCCTTGATGACTATACTATTGACGGCGACCTTCACAAAGTTCTGATCAACGATGAAGGGCAATATTCCATCTGGCCAGCAGGTCAAAAAGCCCCCGATGGATGGAAAGAAGTTGGCACCGCAGGAAGCAAGGCAGAATGTTCCGCCTATGTCGACGCCAACTGGTTAGACATGCATCCGATAAGCTTGCAAAAGGCTATGGCGAATACTGCTCATTGATATTGGATTTATTTGTAAATCACAGCCGAGCGCTATGAGATGCATGGCGCTCGTCCTCACAAAACATAATTAAGCGAGCGGCGATGCTTTAATGTTTATA
>RFXM01000087.1 GCA_009921565.1 Methylocystaceae bacterium
TTGCCCAGGGACATTGAAGTCCGCACGATCCTCAATCGTGCGTTATTAGTTGACGCAACAATCAAAACAGTCGCCAAAAATCTTTTGGAAGGCGCGGCTCTCGTAATCTTTGTTTTATTCTTAATGCTAGGAGATTTTCGCGCTGCTTTAGTGACAGCGACAGTTATTCCCGTGACCATGTTATGCCTGGCTATTGGCATGTATATCGGCAAGATTAGCGCTAATCTCATGAGCCTTGGCGCATTAGATTTTGGTTTAATCGCAGATGGCGCCATCATTGTTGCAGAAAATAGCCTACGTCGACTTTCTGAGCGCCAACATAAATTAAATCGCCCTTTGACGCTTGATGAGCGCCTCGACACAGTCATTGACGCCGCGGTTGAAATGCGTCGACCGACTGTCTATGGCCAGTCAATCATCATTCTCGTGTATCTGCCTATCCTCTCCTTCTCCGGAGTAGAGGGTAAAATGTTTCATCCCATGGCGATGACCGTCATCATCGCGCTACTATCTGAGTTTCTGCTCTCTTTGACATTTTTTCCCGCCATGATCGCTTTATTTGTGTCAGGACATGGCGAGGAAGCAGAGAATAAACTCGTCAGCGCCCTTAAGCGGCGCTATGAACCTTTGCTCATTTGGGCGATGGCGCATCCGCCGAAAGTTATGGCGATTGGGCTCGGCGCGTTTCTTTTTTCCGCGCTTCTTTATCTTAGCCTCGGACAAGAATTTACGCCGACGCTGGATGAAAAAAATATTGCGCTCACAGCAATTAGAATTCCCAGCACGTCGCTCACTCAATCTCAAGCGATGCAAATTGAAATCGAAAACGTCATTGAAACGTTTCCGCAAGTTTCGCATGTATTTTCTAAAACGGGCACGGCGGAAATGGCGACTGATCCCATGCCGCCCAATAATACCGATACGTTTATCATGCTAAAACCTCAGCATGAGTGGCCTGATCCTAATTTATCCAAAAATGACTTAATTGCTCAAATTGGCGCAGCAGTTGGAAAATTACCAGGCAATGCTTATGAATTCACTCAACCCATACAATTACGATTTAATGAACTGTTAGCAGGCGTTAAGGGCGATATCGCCGTCAAAGTCTTTGGCGAAGATTTTGATGTCATGCTTAAAGCCGCCAATCAAATCGCATCTATTTTGCGCGCAACGCCAGGCGCCGCGGATGTGAAAGTCGAACAAGTCTCAGGTCTGCCGCTTCTCGATATAAAAATTGATAAATCTGCTATCGCGCGATTGGGCCTCAGCATAGGCGCTGTTCAAGATGCGCTGGGCGCCGCAATTGGCGGTCAACAAGCCGGCATGATTTTCGAAGGCGACCGCCGATTCCCAATCTTCGTGCGGTTGGGAGATAATCTTCGTGAAAACGCCCAAGCGTTAGAAGCTATTCCAGTATCCCTACCGCCTGACGCCTTGGGGCGGATTGCAACTGTTCAGCTCAGGCAAATCGCCAAATTTACAACGATTGATGGTCAAAATCAGGTTTCGCGCGAGAATGGAAAGCGCCGCGTTGTTGTAAGCGCCAATGTTCGCGGTCGCGATATCGCCTCAGTCGTAACTGACGCGCGCACTAAAATAGACGCCAAAGTTAAATTGCCGCCAGGCTATTGGATTGTCTGGGGCGGACAATTTGAAAATCTAGAAGCAGCGCGGGGACGATTAATGATTGTCGTTCCAATCTGCTTCTTCATGATCTTTCTTCTTCTTTATTCCGCCCTTGGCTCCGCCTTAGACGCCCTACTCGTTTTTACTGCCGTCCCACTTGCCTTATCTGGCGGCGTTCTCGCCCTGTGGCTGCGTGGGATGCCAATGTCTGTTTCCGCCGCTGTCGGTTTCATCGCCCTTTCAGGCGTCGCCGTACTCAATGGTCTCGTGATGCGCACTTATATCCATCAATTGATGATGGATGGCGAACCGGAGCCCAGGGCGATTTTTGATGGCGCCATGACGCGTCTGCGGCCGGTTGCAATGACTGCGCTTGTCGCCTCTCTTGGCTTCGTCCCCATGGCGCTGGCGACGGGTACTGGGGCGGAAGTGCAGCGCCCCATCGCAACCGTCGTAATCGGCGGTCTGATCAGCGCGACATTACTCACGCTTGTTGTCCTGCCGGCGCTTTACACCTATTTCGGCGATAAGGTGCGGCTTTATGCGCCGATAAGGGAGCGTGCATGAGGGCGCTTTCCCTTCTCATCGCTGCTCTATTGTTGGGCAAGGCTTCCCTTGCATCTGCCGAGACGCTCAATGAAGCGCTTCAACGCGCCTATAGCAATAATCCGAGTTTAAATTCTGGTCGCGCCAATCTTCGCGCTGTCGATGAGGGCGTACCGATTGCAAAATCTGGCATGCGTCCACGCGTCTCGATCAATAGTTACCTCGGCGCGCAACAAAATCGTTTCATTCAACGCCAAGATGATATGTCCAAACCTGATGATCCCAACGCCTATCCTATTTGGAACAGGCAACAGGGCCAAAGCATCGCCCGCTCAGCGGGCGTTACAATTGAGCAACCCGTATTTGATGGTTTCAAAGCGCTGAATTCTACGAATGCCGCAGAAACAGCCGTGTTTGCTGAACAACAAAGATTAAGACTTTTAGAGCAAAAGATTCTTTTTGATACAGCATCATCCTATATGAATGTCCTGCGCGACACTGCGGCGCTCAAACTCCAAGAAAACAATGTTGCCGTATTAACGGAACAATTACGTCAAACAAAGGAACGCTTTTCCGCGGGTCAGATAACGCTTACTGACATCGCCCAAGCAGAATCGCGCCTTGCAGCAGGTAAAGCGCAAGCAAGTAACGCCCGCGCAATTTTAGAAGCGAGTATCGGGGCTTATCAACAAGCGGTTGGCGAACTGCCAAAAAAACTTTCTCCCGCTGCGCCAGTTGATAAATTATTGCCTAAATCAAGAGAAGAAGCGGAACAAATCGCTGTCAGCGAACATCCGATGATCCTTGCAGCGCTTCATGACGCAGATGCTTCTGATTTTGATATTAAGGCGATTGAGGCTGATTTTTTACCAAAACTATCTGCCTCTCTATGATGGCGGCAGCACATCTTCTCAACTCAGACAAGCGAAAGAACTCGCAGGCAAAAAAAAGCTCGATGCGGATGTCGCGCGGGCGGAAATTCTTGCCCTTACGCGAACCACTTGGGCAAATTTGCAGTCATCAAAGACGCGCATGAGCGCCGCGCAAACACAAATAGCCGCAGCAGAACGAGCGCTCTATGGCGTGCGCGAAGAAGCAAAAGCGGGCCAACGCACGACATTGGATATATTAAATGCTCAACAAGAATTATTAAATGCGCGCATTGCGCTTATCTTTGCGCAACGCGAACGCGTTGTCGCCTCCTATGGCGTTCTCGCCACTATTGGCCGTCTCTCAACAGAGACGCTCGGCCTCAACAACTATTATTACGACCCCTCTCTTCACTTGGATCAGATTAAAAATTCCTGGGGCGGCTTCACCATCCCCAAGGGTCGTTAAAATGACGCCTATCCCTCACGCGCGTAGCTTGAAGGGAATTGAATTTGATGAGGTTAAAATCGCTGCTAAACTTGCCCTTGGACTAACCCCATATCGTTGACACATAGATCTCGCTAAAAACTGCTCTAAATAATAATAATTCGCGTTTGCTGATTGCTTGACCTCTAGGTTGGATTGGCTGCGCTCCAGTGAGGAAATGAAATGAAAAACCAATTGTTAAAATTTGTTGCGCCTGCTGTTCTTCTTGCGTTTTTTAACGTGAACTCTGCTTTTGCTTATTGCATGTTTAGCTGCGATCCAACAGAAGCCCATGCGCGTCAAATTTTTGAAAATCTTCTTAAACAGCGTTTCGACAAGACTGGAAAAATCTTAGAATTTAAACAAACAATGAATGAGAGATTAGAAATGCACGCTACTGGCGAGAAGGGCTATGAGATCTTTTTTAACGCCCGCGTGCAATTTCCTGAAGGGGCAAATTTAGACTGCAAGCCAGACGCCTCAGGCGCTTATAAGGAAGGCTGTTCATCAAGCAAACATT
>RFXM01000088.1 GCA_009921565.1 Methylocystaceae bacterium
TCAACAAAAAGATAGTCATTCGTTTCCTTACCTTTGATTAAAAGGATAAGAGAAAAGACAAATGTAATACCTGACGCAATCGTATTAATTTGTGCTGCACGCCGATAATCTGGCTGAAAGACGAGAATAAGCGCGGCAATTGCAGGAATGGCAATGACTGCATTTGAAACGATCATATCACTCAATATCATCGTCTCTCTCCGCGAACGCGATCTAATTCAAATAAATTCACGGTATCAAAACGTTCGCGAATACGAAAAAGAAATATGCCAATAACAATAAAGGCGACAATAACAGAGAAAGCCACGCTAATTTCAACAACAAGCGGCATGCCATCTGCGCCAGCAGCAGCTAGAATAAGCCCATTTTCTAATGACATGAAACCAATAACCTGGCTAACGACATTCGAGCGGGTCACCATCATCAATAGACCCAACAAGACAACCGCCATTGCAAAGGCAAGATCTTCCCGGTCAATCGCATTCACTGAGGTTGTCGCAGGCAACATTACAACGAGCGATAAGGCTGTCAGAAAGACGCCCAAAGCCATCGTAATTCGTAGACCGCCAATTATTTCAATCGTTCGATGCACTCTTAACTTTTTTACAATTTTATGCAGGCTTAGTGGAATAATGAGCGCCTTAAAGATAAGCGCGATCGCTGCGGTAACATATAAATGCGCGGCGTGCTGAGTGTAGGCCTGCCACGCCACAGAAGCCGCAAGAACCATCGCCTGCAATGCATAGCGATTTATGAGCGCAGACAGACGATCTTGGTAAAGCATGAGAAAACTAACGAGGAGCAACATACCCGCCAATAATTGCGCAATATCAAGTGAGGTCTGAGACATCACAGGCTCCGCGTTGCAAAAACGAGAAGCGTGCCCAATAGGCCCAGAACCAAAGCTCCCCCCAAAAATTCAGGCACAACAAAAACACGCATTTTCGCAATGCTTGTCTCAAATAGCGCCAATAGAAAGCCGCTTAGAGAAAGCTTAATAATGTAAAAGAAAACGCCATCAGCCATCTCACTGAGACCTGCGTCATGGGGCGCCAATCCCCAAGGGAAAAAAACGCAGGCGATAATGGATATATAAAGCAGCAGTTTGAGCGCGGAGGCGAGTTCAATAATTGCTAGGTGACGACCTGAATACTCTAAAATCATCGCTTCATGAACCATTGTCAGTTCAAGATGCGTCGCGGGATTATCCACGGGAATACGCCCATTCTCCGCAATTACAACAATTACCAGCGCAATTAGCGCAAAGCCAATCGAAACGCGTAATTCGGTATTTGACAGCATAAAGCTTGCAATCTCGGTCAATTGCGTCGAACCAGCCACTAAAGAGACAATAAAGACAATCATGATGAGTGCGGGCTCGGCCAATGAGCCGAACATGACCTCGCGACTTGACCCAATCCCACCGAAACTCGTGCCAATATCCATACCGGCGAGCGCAAGAAAAAAACGCGCTCCGCCAAGGAGCGACGCTATGACAATGAGGTCAGCCGACCATGAAAAAATTAATCCCGTTGCAAAGGTTGGCACGAGAGAAGCGGCGACCCAGGTCAGAGCAAAAATTATGTAGGGCGCAAAACGATAAACCCACGACGCATTTTCAGCGATGATGAGGTCTTTATGAAACAAGCGTAAAATATCGCGCCAGGGCTGAAAGATCGACGCGCCCTGGCGTCTGAGAAGGCGGGCTTTCACCTTCCGGATGACGCCAATGAGTATCGGCGCGAGGGCGAGCACCAGTATCCATTGTATTCCCTGCCGCAGCAGGTCGAGCAAAAAACTCATATCGCCACCACCAGGAGGAGGAGAATTAAGGCTGCAAACACTACTGCGAGATATTCCTGGATTTTAAGGTAGTTAAATCTATTAAGCCCATTTGACGCGGCTAAAACGCAGGCGCAGATTGGACCATAGAGATAGATCATCGCGCGATCTTTTATTTCAATACCAAATTTAGCGGTGCGGATTTCGCCAGGTTTTGGCATATCGAGATGCTCGGTCGCCGTAAAAGCAATGCCGCCCAATGCCCGACGAATAGGTTGAGCAAAACTACTCGCGCTATACTGACTGAGTGGCGTTGGATCGACATAGCCGCAATCCCAAGCCGGCGCATAGCGCACAGGTCGCGGCCAAAGGCGATGGACAATCCAATAGGCGGTCAAGCCTGAGATCATGACAAACAGAGCGACAAGAAATCCATTATAAGAACTCCTTACTTCTGTTATTGGCGCGATTGTGAGCCACTGAGAGAAATGCTGCACAGGCAGGCGTCCACCGACAACACTTTCGGCAACTGGCGAGATTGCATCAATCATGAGGCCAGGAACAAGACCGATTGACAAGCATATGACTAGTAGGCCGAGCATTGCGCCAAGCGACCAATCATCAACCTCTCGCGCATGCTCTGCAGATTTTGATCGCGCGCGGCCTAAAAAGGAAATGCCATAAACTCGTACATAACAAGCTGCGCCCAAAGCCGCACTTAAGGCAAAGACAATGCCAGCCACAGGCGCAAGCAATCTCAACCCCCACTGAGGGAGAGCGGGGGTGAGTAAAATACCCTGGAAAAGCAGCCACTCAGAAACAAACCCATTAAGAGGCGGCAAGGCTGCGATTGCGATGCAGGCAATCAGAAAGAGAATGGCGGATTTTGGCATAAGCTTAATTAAGCCGCCCAATCGCTCAATACTTTTTTCTCCAGTCGCCGCAATGATCGCTCCCGCGCCAAAGAAGAGAGAAGCTTTGAAGAGCGCGTGATTAAGGACATGAAGCAGCGCCGCCGTAAACGCGAGCGCCGCAGGCGCAGCCATGCCATTAGCCTTAAATGCAAGCGCAAGCCCAAGGGCGATAAAAATAATCCCTATATTTTCGATTGTGCCATAAGCGAGAACTTTTTTGAGTTCATCTTGAATAATCGCAAATAAGACGCCAACCAATGCGCTTACAGCGCCCAAGGTTATTGGCTCAATACTCCACCAATAGGCCGGCGGCCCCAGAAGATCAAAAACAATCCGGATAAATCCATAGATCGCAACCTTCTTCATAACGCCACTCATCAGCGCGGCGACATGACTTGGAGCCGCTGGATCCGTCAGCGGTAACCAAATATGCAGCGGTACAAGACCTGCCTTAGATCCAACGCCAAACACGACAAGAACAAGTGCAATGCCTGCTCTCCATTCGTCTCGGGAAGTTTCTCGAATAGAGGCGAATTGATAAGCGCCCTCCGCGCCAGCTAAAAGGCCAAATGCCATCAGCAGCATTAAGCTGCCAAAACTCGCCATGAGAAGGTAAATATATGCGGCATGACGATTTTCTGAGGCATAGTCATGGGTTAAGACCAAAGCCCAGGAAAAGACGGACATGAGCTCCCAGGCCCATAAAAATGTGAATGCGTCATCCGCAAGAACAACGAGGTTCATCGCCGCAATAAAAAGCGGGAAAAAAGGCAAAATGCGCATCGGGTGCTTTTCATGCGCGCCATAACCAATCGCATAGACACTCGCTGCTGCGCTAACAAGATTAATGATCGCGAGAAAAAAAGTGGAAAGTGGATCTATGCGCAGATGCATTCCTATCCAGGGAACGCCAAGCGGCAGGTCAAGCGTTAAAATGACGGCGCCACGCGGCCAAATGCTTATTAAAAATATAAAGCCGCAGAGCGCAGCTGTAGCAGCGTATACTTTTTTACTCAGATCAGCGCGGCCAACATAAATGAGAGAATAAAGCGATATTATGAGATAGCCGGCAAGAACCGTCAGAATGAGGCTAAGTAACATAATATCAGGCTTTCACTTGGCGTTTTAGTAACGCAATCCAAAATAGCTTGAAATTTAACGCGTTAGCTTTCTCGCTGAGAGCGGATGCTGCGATATCGCCTTATGCTTATCCAACCCCTC
>RFXM01000089.1 GCA_009921565.1 Methylocystaceae bacterium
GGCATGCGCATGCAGCGCGGCGGCGTGGGCTATTATCCAACCGCCGGCACGCCCTTCGTGCATTTAGATGTCGGCAATGTGCGCCACTGGCCGCGCATGAGTTACGATCAATTGGCCGCGCTGTTTCCTGACGGCAAGACGGTGCATATTCCTTCTAACGGTCAGCCTTTGGCGCGCTATGAAGAGGCGCGCGCAGAAATTGAGGCGCGCGGCGACGGCGCCTTTGTGACGGCGCCGCGTTTTGGCATTGGCAATTTCTTTGCCCGCCTCTTTGGCGGCGGCGGCGAGGAGGAAGACAGCGAAGTTGCGGCTCCCCCGCCCCCAGCGCGCAAGCAGTGGGGACTTGTGGCGCGCAAGGGTCGCGGCGCGCCGCCTGAGGCTGAGGTCACGGATGAGGGCGCAGCCGCGCCAGAAAATAAGGAGATTGCACGCGCTGAGGCCGACTTGCCGCGCGGCGAAACAACCTTGTCTGCGCCAGGCGACAGCGAGGGCGGCGAGCCGAGCTCGCAACCAACGCGGGGCTTGCGCGTTAAGGCGCCCCTGCCGCCCAATCGTCCGACGTTTTTGACGGCGCGTTTGAGCACAAATGACGCCCCCGTCGCCCCCGATCGGGCGCTAAGTCTTGCAGCTTTGGGGAATAATGCGACGAGCGAAGAGGCGAGCGATGAACTGGCTCCCGCGAGCGTTCGGGGCCGGCTGGTGAAGGCGCCGACACCGCCGCGCCGCCCATCGGCGCTAAGCGCGGCGCGAGGAAATAAAGCGGGGATGCAGGCGCGTCAGGCGAAATTCTCCCCCGACAGTGAGACGCCGGAGGCCGCCGCCGACGAGACGACGGAGAGGCGACGCGAGAGCAAGGCGACGCGAAAGCCTGAGCAAGCCAAGCTCAAGCAAGACAAGCTTATGCAGGCCAAAGTTCAGCAGGAAAAGAGCAAGTCGGAGAAGGCCGGACCGGCGAGCCCGGCGGCAGTTGAGAAAGAGGAAATTTTAAAGAAGCCCGCGGCGAAGGCGCCGGCGCCCCCGCGCAGCCCTGCGGCGAGCGCTTCAGCAAAGCCGGCGACGGTCGCCCCGCTTGGGGGTTTGCGCGCTGCGGCGCGCGGAGCGAGTTCGCCACCTGCGCAGTAAAAAAATACGGCGTTTAAAAACGTCTTCGCTACTTTTGGCGTAAATTACTAAACGCCTCAATCAAGATTTCCATTCGCAATAATGCACTTTTCATATGCATCAGCCAAATTGGAAGGTGGACTGATGATGAAACATATTACGCCATAGGCAAAATTTTTTTGGGCTTTACCAGCATTGCGTATTTCACGATCCAGTGTCATTAACGCTACGCTTTTGCGTTGTGCAAGGTCGAGATAAGTTGCGTCGTAAATTGTAAGCGAAAAGCGTTATCGACCCTTTGAATTTGTTTCCAGCATAATATGACGTTTGCAAGGACCTAGATTGAGACGCTGGATGTATTTAAAACACGCTAGTCAATCGGTTGGCGCGCTATATGATCTGTTGAGAATGAAGAGAATAGTTAGCTAAGCGTTTTAATTAGTCTCATTACAAACTTTTTATGAGCCCGGGATCCATTGCGCATAAATAAAAGCCACAGTGATAATATATTTAAGCAATGTTAAGACTGAATCTTATCTTTATCCTGCTCTGATCTCCTTGAATTAAAAATATGTGTTTTTTTAAAATTGATTTTTTGCGCCTCAAGAACTGAGGGACAAAGAAAATAAAAGATACGCTCTTAGAGGCTTCTCTGAGAGCGCCAGAGCACTGTCATTGAGTGATAAGACGTGATTTTTATAAAAAAATATTTTAATTTCCGTTATTCACTCTAAGCACATTATGGCGGCGATGCGGGCTGTCACTTCGTTTAAGACTTCTTTTGAGACCTTCCCTGCAAATTGGATTTCTCGCGATCGCCAATCCAAAGTTTTAAATTGATGCGAGAGAATGACGCCTGAAATAGGTGAGGTGTCGTCTAACGCAACCTCAAATTTGCTCCCCCGCCCCTTACTTGTGATTGGGCAAGCGGCGACAAAGCCGGTGGCGCTATTGAAGGCCTTGGGAGAGAGAACGAGTGCGGGTCGCCTTTTATCGATTTCTCGTCCTGATTGCGGCATAAAATCTAACCAAACGAGATCGCCTCGCTCTGGCGCTGAGGAGAGACGCTTCACCAAGCCTCTTCACCCATAGGCGCGCCCCAATCATAGGCTTGGGGCGCTTCTCCCTCGAGTAACTCCGCGAGGCTGTAGCGAACGCGTGTCTGAGAGAGCGTGATGACGCCATTCGTTACGTCAATTTCTACCAAGGAGCCTTCTTTCAGCAGCGCTTCTTCGGTCGCCCAACGCGGCAGCCGAATAGCGAGGCTATTGCCCCATTTTGATATGGTTCCCTGCATGAGCGGTATCCTTTGCGCCTCGAACGCGCTAAATAAGTAGCTACAAAGTATATACATAAAACATCACTCAAACTCAAGAGTATTTCTGCAAACTCAAGGGTATTTCTGGATGACGAAGGTCTGCGATGTTTGGGCTTAAAGGAATGATCAAGAAAGGGCGGCGATCCAGGCTTTTTGTCAAATGTTGCATTTGACGCATCACGGCGATTTTTAATGAGAAAAAAATTTTTCTCGCGTCTGTGAGAGAAAAAAATTTCAGTGATTTTTGATCAATTTTTTAAAAAACTATTTTTGCTCTTTTAAAAAATGCGCGACGCGCTCATTAAAGCCAATAAAACATTTATGCATTTCAGAATTGAGTTTATTTAAGCACTCGTCTTCTTCTTCCGTCAGTGCGGAGAAGATTTCTTTTTTACATTTTTCTCGTGCGAAGGCGAACCAGAGCGTTGCGTCTTTGCGGGCGGTTTTTTCTAAAAATTGCGCCTCGCCTGCGGAGATGGCTTTATCTTCGACGGATTTGTGGAAGAGGTGAAAGAGTTGGGTTTCAGAATTGAAGCCGCCGAGCTCTGTTTTATTCAATTGGAAGGCGCTTTGCAGCGCCTTGTTTTGTGCGGCGCTGAGGGTTCCTGAGGGGGGGCTTTTTTCAACTTCGCCCTGCAGCGTGTCGAGGGCTGCGTGGCAGTAGAGCATGAGCATGAGAATGGGCTTGGCGATTGTCTTGGCGCTTTTGGGGTCGCTCACTTCGGCGCAGGCGGGCGTGAGCGCGAGGAGGAGGAGCAGCGTGGGGAGGAAGGCGCGCGCGGGGAAAAAATTTTTCATGAATTATGAAATTACAGAAAGAGGAAGCGGGATCAAGGCGCGAGGGTCCCAAGAGGTGCGACCAAAGAGTTGGGCGGCAAGAGTTGTGGACCAGGAATTATAAGTTAAGCGAAGAGGCTAATTGAGAAGCGTTAAAAAAAGCAAAAGATGATTTGAGTTTTAACTGTCGCTTGCGTGCTCGCTGAGCCACTGCCTGAGTGCGTCATTGATGCGAGACTGCCAGCCGGCGCCGCCTGTTCTAAAACGCGCGAGCGCTTACGTCTAGAAGCGGAGTGTTGTCGAGACTTTCGGCGTCTCGAGTTTTGGGCGGCCGCGGGTGAGTGTCGCCTTCTCAAAGCGCGAGACCCAGTAGGGATCGCTCATGTCAGGAATGATGTCGTCTTCATCTTCCCAATTGTTTGATGTATTTTTGCTGTTCTCGCTCATTTGCTTTTCTCATGCTAATAATTCTGATCTTATCTCCTCGACGGGTCCAAGCGAGGAACACTAAGCGCAGATCCAAGAATCCGACAGATATGAAGCGCTCTTCACCATAATCCTTGCGCGTATCAGGAACTGTTAGGTGGTCATCCTGAAAGATCTCTCCAGCACGCGCCATATCAAGTCCCCGTTCGGCGAGCGTGAGGATGCGTTTCTCAGGATCAAATTCAACCT
>RFXM01000090.1 GCA_009921565.1 Methylocystaceae bacterium
ATTGGCATTCGCTCCTGCTACGACGAGGGCAAGCGCTGCGCCGAGACGCTTTTCTTTGACTACTGGCGCCAGCACAATCTCGAAATCAAAGTTGTGCGAATTTTTAATACTTACGGCCCGCGCATGCATCCAAATGACGGGCGCGTTGTGAGTAATTTTATCGTCCAGGCGCTTCGCGGCGAAGACATTACAATTTATGGCGACGGCGCGCAGACGCGCAGCTTCTGCTACGTCGATGATTTGATTGAGGCCTTCGTGCGCGTCATGGCGACGCCGGAAAGTTTTACCGGCCCGGTTAATATTGGCAATCCGGGTGAATTTACAATTTTAGAATTGGCGGAAAAAATACTCAAATTGATTGGCGGAAAATCAAAAATAATTTTCAAAGCTCTGCCCCAAGACGACCCCAAGCAGCGCCGACCCGACATTACGCTCGCGCGCGAGGCCTTGTCTTGGGAGCCAAAGATTAACTTGGACGCGGGATTAGAAAAAACGATTAGCTATTTCCGCGGTCTCTACGCCCAATGAAACTTAAAAATTATAAGCAACTCATCGTCGTCCCCGTCTACGAGGATCGTCAGGCGGCGACGCGTCTCTTTGGCGAGATTGCTGCGCTTTACGGCAGGGACGCCTTTCTCCTGGCGGTAGATGATGGCTCCGTGCGCGAGCCGATTGATGAGGCGGCGCTGCGCACGGCTAAATTAGATGGCGCCATTATTCGCCTCAGGCGCAATGTCGGCCACCAGAAGGCGATTGCGATTGGGTTGAGTTACCTCTCGCAATATGTCCACCACGGCCAGGCGATTATTGTGATGGACTCAGATGGCGAAGATTTGCCTGCGAGTATTGCGCAACTCGTGACAGCGCTTGACGACGCCCAAGTTGATATTGCGGTTGCGCAGCGTCGCCGGCGCGTTGAGACGCTTAAATTTAAGGGCGCCTATGTGCTCTACAAAATGCTGTTTAAGCTTTTGACGGGTCGCAATATTAATTTTGGAAACTTCATGGCGATGAAGGCTGCTGGATTGAGGCGCCTCGCCGCAATGCAGGAGTTGCCGCTGCACTTGGCCGCCACGGCCCTGGTTTCAAAACTTAGAATAAAGCCGATTATCATTGATCGCGGGCCACGCTACGCGGGCCGCTCCAAGATGAATTTCGTTGGCCTGGTGCTGCACGCCTTCCGCGCTTTAATGGTTTTTGCGGAAGATGTTTTGGTGCGCGTTGGGATATTATGCGCCCTCATCGCGACGCTCTCTGTGCTCTTTGCGATGCTCGCGGTAATTTTAAAGTTGATTGGTTTTGCGACGCCGGGCTGGTTCTCCGTGGCGCTCGGCGTTTTGATCATCATCTTCCTGCAGACGGGCGCGCTCGCCCTGATGACGCTGATTTTGACGGGCATTGTGCGTAGCGACAATACGGCTGGCACAATCGTTTTTAGTGAGTTCATCGACACGGTGAGCGAAATTAAAAATGATTGAGCGGGGTCAATTCCAAGAAATCATCCGCTACATCATTAATGGACTTGTCGCGACGGGCGCGCACTATGGCGCATTTCTTTTTAATCTGTCACTTCTGCCGGCGCATTCTGCAGGTCTGGCGAATTTTCTCGCAGCCTTTGTAGGTATCTCGGTTTCCTTTTTAGGCAGTCGCTACTTTGTCTTTCGCAACTGGCAGGCGCCCATTGTGGGGCAATTTTTACGCTTCGGCGCCCTTTACGCCGGCATTGCTGTTTTGAGCGGGCTGACGTTGTTCCTGTGGTCGGATCTCTTGCAGCTTGATAAGAGCGCAGGCTTCTTGTTGGGTGTCTTCGTGCAGGTCGCCTTCAGTTATTTTGGCGGAAAGAAGTTGGTGTTTGCGTGATGAAATTTCTAAAAACGCTTTTGGCAAGTTTCATTTTTGTTTTTATTTTATTTTTTGTCTATTTCATTCACGTAACGTTTCTGCGCGTTGATGTTGTCTTCTACTCGGCGATTATTGATGCATTAGTCGCCGCGGGTCTGTCGGCGATTATCATTTATGCAGTCAAATTTTTCGGCAATTTGGGTCTCTATGAGAAATTCTTGCTCGTCTGCATTTGGGTGCTTGCGGGCTACGCCTTCGCCATTTCTGTTCCAACTGTGCTCGATCGCTCGCTCTCCTTTTATATTTTAGAAAAGCTTCAGCAGCGGGGCGGGGGCATTCAGGTGGCGCGCATGCCGGATGTCTTCACTCAGGAATATATGAAGGAGCATCGCCTCGTTGATGTGCGCCTGACGGAGCAGGCCCAGAGCGGCACAATCGAAATCGTCGACGGCTGCGTGAAGCTTACGCCCAAGGGCGAGAGAATTGCGAGCGTCAGTCGTTTCTTCCGCCTGCATCTTCTGCCTAAAAAACGTTTGCTGATGGGCGAATATACCGACGATCTGACAAACCCCTTCCGCAATAGTATTGAGACGCCAGACTATCTCTGCCAGTGAGCGTTTTGGTCAATTTTTCTTGAAGCGCTTAATAAGTCCCCGTCCTCCCAGGGTTTGCTTTTTTAAATCATGACGCAGTTTGATCCCTTAGCGGGCGCGGAGCAGTCGGCGCTGCGCGCTGAAAATGCAAGGTTGCGCACGGCCTTGCGTCAGGCTGAGAATTTCTGCGTTCAAAAGGAAAAAAAGTCGATCGAATATATTTTCCACCTTGGTCAATATAAGTCGCGACTGATTAATCGTCTTGAGGCGTGGCTTGGCCTTTTTTTTACGGCTCCCCGGGAGGGAGATAAAACAAAGGTTTCAAGCTTTGCGGATCGGGACGCGCTTTACGCGGACTGGCTGGCGCAATTTGACACTCTCGATGCGGACACAAGAAAAAAAATATCAAAACACATTCAGCTTTTTGCAAAGGCGCCCCGCCTCACGCTGATCCTCGACTGCCGGGAGGCGGAGAGGGGCGCGATTGAGAGAAGCTTAGCTTCGCTCGGCAATCAAATTTATCAAAATTTTGATGTGCTCCTTTGTGGAGATGAAGAAAAATTTGGCTCCCTCGCGCAGTTGCCAGGAGAAGTCTCGGGCGCTGGGGATTTAAGAAAAATTATTCGCCTTGCATCTTGTGCTTCTGAGAGAGATTTTTTGGAGGCGATCGCTCCAGAAGTTGCTGGCGACTATGTGGCGCTGCTGTCGGCGGGAGATCAATTACACCCGACGGCTCTGTACGAATTTGCCGCAGAAATTGATCTCCATCCGCAGGCGCAGGCGCTTTACGCGGATGAGGATTGCTGCGACGAGACACAAAAACGTCTTGCACCCTGCTTTAAGCCCGACTGGAGCAGGGAGCTTTTTTTAGGCCAAAATTATGTTGGCGCCTTTTGCTTCATTGAAGTTTCTCGATTTGGCGCTTTAGTAAAACAAAAAAAAATTACTACCTTTGAGGCGCTTTATTTTTATGCGCTGCTTGAGGCTCCTCAAAACACTGTGCGCCACATTCCAGCCCTCCTCTATCATCGCGGCTCGGCGGAGCGGGGAGTAGCTTGGACGCGGCGCGCGCACTCTCTCACGCAAGACTATCTTGACGCGTGCGGGGTGGGGGCAGAGGCGACGGTTATCAAGGGTCATCCGGAGTGGGTGGAAGTGCGGCGCGAGCCTCTCGATCCGCCGCCGCTTGTGACCATTATTATTCCGACGCGTAACCGTCCCGACTTACTCAGCGTGTCACTGCGCGGCGTCTTAAGCGAGACGAATTACAAAAATATTGAAGTGATCATCGTTGATCATGAAAATGATCACCCG
>RFXM01000010.1 GCA_009921565.1 Methylocystaceae bacterium
GCGGGTGTAGCTCAATGGTAGAGCAGCAGCCTTCCAAGCTGAATACGAGGGTTCGATTCCCTTCACCCGCTCCATCGCTTTTTCTGGCTGATGTCATTTTCGATTTTCCCCTGCCTGCGCGCCACTCAAGGCGCCTCTGAGGGCTGCGCCCAGCGCGCCTTCTGTTGAAGCTGGCGGACGGCCGCCGGAGACATTTTTTGAGGTGGGGATCGGGGCCGGTTTAGCTTGAATTTTTTTAATTGCGCCGGGCGTATCGTCTAAACGCATCGAAAGAGCTATGCGCTTGCGATCAATATCAAGCTCCATCACTTTAACGCGCACAATGTCGCCAGGTTTCACAATTGTGCGTGGATCTTTTACAAATGTTTTTGACAGCGCTGAAATGTGAACCAAACCATCTTGATGTACGCCGATATCAACAAAGGCGCCGAAGGCGGCGACATTGGTGACAACGCCTTCAAGCACCATGCCTGGTTTGAGATCCTTAAGCGTTTCGACGCCTTCAAGAAATGTTGCGGTTTTAAAGGCGGGACGGGGATCGCGACCAGGTTTTTCAAGCTCGGAAAACACATCGCGAATTGTTGGCAGACCAAAATCTTGATCAACAAATTGTTCCGGCTTTAGGTGATTTAACAGTTTTGCATCGCCGATGAGCGTGTGAATATTTGTTTTTAATCGATCAAGAATGCGCCGCACAAGCGGATAAGCTTCCGGGTGGACGCCTGAGCGATCAAGCGGATCCTCGCCATCTAGGATACGCAAAAAGCCCGCGCATTGTTCAAAGGATTTTGCCCCAAGACGCGAAACTTTTTTAAGTTCAGCGCGCGAGCGGAATGTCCCGTGTGCGTCGCGATAGGCCACAATGTTTTCAGCTAAGCTTTCGCTAAGACCAGATACGCGGGCCAACAAGGGCGCTGAAGCGGTGTTGACGTCAACGCCTACTGCATTCACGCAATCTTCAACAATAGCATTCAGCGCGCGCGTTAATTTCACTTCAGAGACATCATGCTGATATTGACCAACGCCAATTGCTTTTGGTTCAATTTTAACAAGCTCCGCTAGGGGATCTTGCAGACGGCGTGCGATTGACGCTGCGCCGCGCAAGGAAACATCAAGGTCGGGCAATTCGCGTGAGGCGTATTCTGAAGCTGAGTAGACAGAAGCGCCTGCCTCAGACACCATAATTTTTGTAAGTTTTAGCTCTGGAAATTTTGTTAGGAGTTCTTGCGCTAATTTATCAGTTTCTCTCGAGGCTGTGCCGTTTCCGATTGCAAGCAGCTCTATGTTATTTTCGCGCGCAAGCTTAGCAAGGGTTGTTAACGCCTCATCCCATCGTCTTTGGGGTTCATGTGGGTAGATTGCGGTGGTCGCAACAATTTTGCCTGTTTTATCAATAGCTGCGACTTTAACCCCTGTACGAAATCCTGGATCCAGACCAATAGTTGCGCGCGTTCCGGCAGGGGCGGCAAGGAGTAGATCTCTTAAGTTCTCAGCAAAGACGCGAATTGCTTCCTCTTCAGCATAGCGCCATAAGCGCGCGCGGGCGTCGAGTGAAAGATGCAACTCAATTTTTGTCCGCCATGCCCAGCGCACGGTATCTAATAACCAATGATCGCCAAGGCGACCGCGATCTTCAATTTTAAAATGGCTCGCGATCCGGGTTTGATAGCCGCCCAAACCCTCTTCTTGTTCCGCCCTTAAAACAAGATCGAGTATTTCTTCTTTCTCGCCACGCATGAGAGCAAGGATCCGATGAGAGGGAAGCTTTGCGATTGGTTGAGAGAAGTCAAAATAATCGGCATATTTAATCCCAGCGCTTTCTTTGCCCTTGCGCGCTTTTGCGCAAAGAAAACTCTGTGTCCAATAAATATTGCGTAAAACTCCGACGAGATCCGCGTCCTCAGAAAATTGTTCAACAAGAATTGCGCGCGCGCCTTCTAGCGCCGCATCAACGTCATTAATCTTTTTTTCTGGATTTATAAAATGGGCCGCCTGTGATTTTGGATCTAACGTAGGGTTTTTTAACAAACTCTCAGCAAGTTCTAAAAGCCCGGCCTCGATAGCGATTTGCGCTTTTGTGCGTCTTTTAGGCTTGAAGGGAAGATAAATATCCTCAAGGCGGGCTTTATTGTCTGCGTCAAGAATCGCCTGCTTCAAAGAGGAGTTAAGCTTTCCCTGTGCAAGGATTGACTCGAGAATTGTTCTTCGCCGCTCTTCCAATTCACGTAAATACGTAAGCCTTTCTTCAAGTTTTCTTAATTGCGCATCATCAAGCGCGCCGGTGGCTTCTTTACGGTAACGGGCGATAAAGGGAACGGTTGAGCCTTCATCAAGTAAAGCGATCGCAGCTTCAATCTGCCAAGGTTTGGCCGAAAGCTCCTTGCTTAATCGTTCGGCGATTGCCGTCATTGAATCTGCCTCGAATCATTGTCATGGAATGAGGAGCTTGTAGCGAAAGCAGAACAAAATCTAAAATCTATAATTAATTTTTTAACATGAATCTTTTCACAACGTTCTTGGCGGGTCTCCAAATCTCTCTATTTATCTTTTTAGATTTTATCTTCGCTGCGCCTCTATATAGCAATGCAGCCTCACATTTTTTGAAAAAAGAACAGGCTCGCAGCATTTGTTCGCGTTTTGCTTAAAAGGTGATATCTTTGGTCAAAGTCACTATTAAAGAAAGCGGCTTACGCCCGCGCTTTTAAGGATATCAAAGCGTGGGAAGGCGCAGAGCTCATGCATAGCCCAACATCAAGCGCCTTTTTGCATGTTAAAAGCGCGGGCGTTACTGCAGTGCTGGGGCCAACCAACACGGGCAAAACCCATCACGCCATAGAGCGTATGTTGTCTTTTCCATCTGGGCTAATTGGCCTACCGTTAAGATTATTGGCGCGCGAGGTCTATAATCGTGTCGTTGCGCGCGTCGGCGCGAATAATGTAGCTTTAATTACGGGCGAGGAAAAAATTAGACCGCCCGCTCCGGCCTATTGGGTTTCGACCGTTGAGGCGATGCCGCGCGATATTAAAGTCGATTTTTTAGCTATTGATGAAATCCAACTTGCTGCAGATCTAGATCGTGGACACATTTTCACAGATCGTTTGTTGCACTGGCGCGGGCAGCAGGAGACTTTGTTGATTGGGGCGGCGACAATGGCCCCGATAATTCGTGAACTATTTTCTAATGCGCCGATTTTCTCGCGTCCGCGTCTTTCGAAACTTTCTTTCGCGGGTGATCGGAAAATTTCGCGTTTGCCGCCCAGGACAGCGGTCGTCGCTTTTTCTGCTGAAGAAGTCTATGCGATTGCAGAGTGGATCAAGCGTCAACGTGGCGGAGCTGCTGTTGTATTGGGCGCGCTCAGTCCGCGCACGCGCAATGCGCAGGTTGAATTATTTCAATCTGGCGATGTTGATTATGTTGTTGCCACAGACGCGATTGGAATGGGGCTTAACCTCGATGTCGATTATGTCGCATTTGCATCTGATCGAAAATTTGACGGCTGGCGCAATCGGCGATTGACGCCTGCTGAATTTGGTCAAATTGCGGGTCGCGCAGGTCGGCATATGGCCGATGGCGTGTTTGGATCAACAGGCCGCTGCCCGCCGTTTGACGAAGAATTGATTGAAGCTCTAGAAGATCATCGCTTTGATCCGGTAACATTATTGCAATGGCGCAATAGCGCGCTTGATTTTTCATCTCTCGACGCTCTTCTGCATACGCTTGAACAAAGGCCAACGCATTTACGTTTCACGCGTGGACCAATCGCAATCGATCAAATGACATTAGAGACAGTAAGTCGCGATGAGGCGACGCGTCGGAATACGAAGTCTCCTGCCGATGTCGCAAGACTTTGGGACGCTTGTCAGATTCCGGATTATCGTAAAACATCCCCTGCCGCGCATGTAGAGCTTGTGCGCTCAATATTTGGATTTATTGTTCGGCGCGGAAAAATTCCTGCAGAATGGATGGCTCAACATATCGCTGCGGTTGACCGGGTGGATGGCGATATCGATACCCTGTCGCATCGTCTGGCGCAGGTGCGCACCTGGAGCTTTGTGAGTAATCGCTCCGCTTGGCTTGACGATGCTGAGCATTGGCAGAGCCGCGCGCGTCGGGTAGAGGACAGCCTGTCAGACGCGCTGCACGAACGGTTAACTCAGCGTTTCGTTGATCGCCGCACCAGCGTATTGATGCGCCGTCTTAGAGAGAATGCAATGTTAGAAGCCGAAATTAACGCCGCTGGCGATGTGCTTGTCGAAGGTCAGCATGTCGGAAGCCTTCAGGGCTTTCGTTTCACGCCAGATCCTGGGGCGGCTGGCGAAGCAGCGAAAACGTTGAATGCAGCAGCGCTTAAGGCTCTGGCGGGAGAGTTTGAGGCGCGCGCCACGAGGGTTTTTGACGCTGTTGACGACGCCTTTGCCCTAGCTAACGACGGCGTGATCCGCTGGCTCGGCGAGCCCTTAGCGAAAATAACCGCTGGCGCTGGCATTTTGAGCCCAACTTGCCGAATTTTAGCAGATGAGCAGCTTACCGGCGCAGCGCTCGACAAGGTGAAACAGCGCCTTGATCTTTGGCTTGGGCAACATGTCAAAAAGCTTCTGGGTCCTCTTGAAGTATTAGAAAAAGGCGAGGGCCTTGAGGGAACGACGCGTGGCGTAGCCTTCCAAATCGCTGAAGAATTGGGCGTTCTCGATCGAACGCGGGTTGCAAAAGAAATCAAAGCGTTTTCACAGGAAGATCGCGGCGCTTTAAGAAAATTAGGGGTGCGCTTTGGCGCCTATCACATCTATCTTCCCTTGTTGCTTAAGCCAGCGCCGCGCAGTCTGGCGGCCTTACTATGGGCCTTGCATCATGGCGGTCTAGATCACGTTAAGGGCCTTGATGAGGTGCCGCATCTGGCTGCTTCAGGACGGACGTCTTTTACAGCCGATGCAGAGATTCCAAAGGGATTTTATCGAGCTGCAGGTTTTCGTGTCTGTGGCGAGCGCGTTGTGCGCGTAGATATTCTAGAGCGGCTTGCGGATTTGATCCGGCCAGCAATCGCCTATCGGCCTGGGGCAAGCGCTGGCGAGCCGCCGCCTGGCGCAGCAGACGCCGAGGGCTTTGTAGTGACTGTCGCAATGACATCTCTGACCGGCTGCTCGGGCGAGGCTTTTTCTTCGATCCTGAAATCTTTGAATTATGTTCCCGCTCAACGACCAGGTCCGGCGATTACTGCGCCACTCATCCCTGCAGCGGCCACAGAGCCTCTGAAGAGTGACGCAGGAACGCAAAGTATAAAGCCAGGCTCGTCGCCAGAAAATGCTTCCATAGGCGTTGTCAGTAACGCAGTCGAGATAGAGCCCTCCGAGGCTACAGAAACGAAGGGTGAGAACCAAGACGCGGTTAAAGAAGAGTCGGGTGAACAGGTTGAGATGATCGAAATCTGGACGCAACAGCGGCCCGTCCATACGCCCACCCGTCGACCCGCCGCTTCACATCGTCCCCGCACCTCTCAAAGCCTGGGTGGGGCAGGCTCGACAGAGGGCCAGCACCGCCCCCGTCACGATGGTAAACAAACCAGCGAGGACGCGGGGCCGCATAAGAAGGATAAGCCTGCTTTTGAGAAGCGGCCGCCTCGTGGCGCAGGAAACCGAACGCCAGGAGGCAGTAGGGCTTTCACCGCTTCCCCAGAGCGTCGAGATCGGCCGCCTGACCCAAATTCGCCCTTTGCAAAACTTGCTGCTTTAAAGGCTGAACTGGAGAAAAAGGGGACAAGTTAAGCCTTCTTTTTCTGCATCGCGGCTCTGGGGGCGTTTGCGCCGAACAAAATTATCGCCGATAAGCTGCCGCAGAAGAATTTAAGTCCCGCGGTTGCGTGCTGGGTTTGTCGCCCTCTAAAATTGATGGGCGCATGCGGGTCGCGCCACAGATCGCGCGGGTATTTGTAAGAGGCCTATGAATGAGAAAGATCCTGCCCGTGATCATGTGCGGTGGCTCGGGAACGCGAGTTTGGCCGGAGTCGCGGGAAACGCTCCCCAAGCAATTTATTCCCCTAGTTGGCGAGCGTTCAACTTTTCAAACAACGATGCAGATGCTCGAAGCGCCTGTTTTTGAAAAGCCTATTATCATTTCAAATAAGGATTATCGTTTCTTGCTGGCGGATCAGCTGCGTGAGATTGATGCAGAAGCCGATATAATTTTAGAGCCGACCCGCCGCGACTCTGGGCCGGCGGTAGCGGTCGCCGCAGGTTTGGCCGCACGACGCTCTCCGGATACGGTTGTTGTCGTTCTTGCTGCTGATCATGTGGTGCGCGACCGCGCTGGTCTTGTCGAACTTTGTAAAAAAGCAGGTGAAGCGGCTGCGGAAGGCTTTATCGTCACCTTGGGCGTAAAGCCGGATAATCCAGCAACTGGCTATGGCTATTTGCGTCCTGGCGCGCCGCTAAAGCGCGGGAGCGAGGTGCTAAAATTAGAGTCCTTTGTTGAGAAGCCCGATCGGGAAACAGCGCAGAGTTACATTGACGCGGGATATTTTTGGAACAGCGGCAATTTTATCTTTCGTGCAGATGTGATGCAGGCGGAGATCGCGCAATTTGAGCCAGCAATTGCAGAAGCAGCGGAAGCCGCGATTGACGCAGCGGAAAAAGATCTCGGATTTCTTGTTTTAGATGCTGAGGCATTTGCGCGCGCGCCCAAGAAATCCATTGACTACGCCGTGATGGAGAAGACAGAAAAAGCAGCGCTTATTCCCGCTGATATTGGTTGGTCCGACGTTGGGACTTGGCGCGCAGTTTGGGAATTATCGGAGCGCGACGCTTGTGGAAACTCTATCCGCGGCAACGCAGTTGTTATGAATGCCCATAATGTGCATGTGCGCTCCGACGAGACATTAACGACAGTTGTTGGCGTTGATGATATCATTGTCGTGACAACACAGGATGCAGTTTTGGTGCTCAGCCAAGAGCATGGCGATCAGGTCAAGCAATTGGTTGATCAATTAAAAATAGAAAATCGCCGGGAAGCTGGAGAACATAAGCGTATTTTTCGGCCCTGGGGCTATTATCAGTCGATCGACGGCGGCCAGCGCTATCAAGTCAAACGTATCGTTGTGAAACCGGGCGAACGCTTGTCGTTGCAAAAACATTTTCATCGCGCGGAGCATTGGATTGTCGTGCGCGGCACCGCAGAGGTTGGTCGCGATGAAGAAACCCATCTTGTCCATGAAAATGAGTCAATTTATCTGCCCATCGGATGCAAGCATCGCTTAACAAATCCAGGTAAAATCGACCTTGAATTAATTGAGGTTCAGACGGGCTCTTATCTGGGAGAAGATGATATTGTGCGTTTTGAGGACGTCTATAACCGCGGATGAATGACGCTGGCGTAATTATAAAAATATGCGGCCTATCCACAGAGCCTACGCTAGAGGCGACGATTAACGCCGGCGCAGATTTGGCAGGCTTTGTGTTCTTTGAAAAAAGTCCGCGTCATATTGATTTGGAAAAGGCGCGGCGTCTCAGCGAACAAGCCTCAGGTCGTATTAAGAGAGTCGCGTTGGTGGTCGATGCTGACGATCGGAAAATTGACGAAATCATAAGCGCTTTGAATCCTGAGTTTTTGCAGTTGCATGGTCAGGAAACGCCCCAGCGCGTGGCGAATTTAAAAAAACAGTTTGGTCTGCCGATTATTAAAGCTATTGGTGTCGCCAGTTCCGCCGATATCCAAGCGTCGGAAAACTTTAAGAGGGACGCGGATTTACTGCTATTGGACGCAAAACCGCAGCCCGGCGCCCTCGCGCCTGGCGGCGCAGGCGCGGCCTTTGATTGGCGGTTAACGCAAGGGTTTAGTCTGGATAAATGGATGTTGTCTGGCGGACTTGACCGCCAAAATGTCGAAATAGCTTTGCGTCAAACCGGGGCCCCGGCCGTGGACGTTTCCTCCGGGGTAGAAAGCGCCCGAGGCGTCAAGGATTGTGAGAAAATTGTCGCTTTTATTCGCGCGGTGCGTGCGCTTTCTTCGCAAGGCGCGAGAGGTTAAAAGACGGATAAATTTTGACGCTGAGACCAAAGCGCCACTAATGAGGATAAGCCTAAATTGAATAAGCCATTACCAAATTCTTTTCGCGCTGGTCCTGACGATAATGGACGGTTTGGCATTTTTGGCGGCCGCTTTGTCGCAGAAACATTGATGCCGCTTATTTTAGATCTTGAGCAAGCTTACGCTCAAGCTAAAAATGATCCTTCGTTTCATCATGAATTAGAGGGCTTACATAAACATTATGTTGGCCGTCCGTCACCGCTATATTTTGCAGAACGCATTACAGAATATGTTCAGGCGCGCTCCGCTTCCGACAAGGGCGCTAAAGTTTATTTCAAGCGCGATGAATTAAATCACACTGGCGCCCATAAAATTAATAATGTTTTAGGCCAGATCCTGCTTGCAAGACGAATGGGTAAAAAACGCATCATAGCAGAAACAGGCGCGGGCCAACATGGCGTCGCAACGGCAACGGCATGCGCGCGGTTTGGGTTGCAATGCGTCGTTTATATGGGCGCTGTCGATGTAGAGCGTCAAAAACCCAATGTTTTTCGTATGAAAATGCTTGGAGCGGAAGTCAGGCCGGTGCAAAGCGGCGCGCGTACGCTTAAGGATGCCATGAACGAAGCTCTTCGTGATTGGGTCACGAATGTTTCAGATACTTTTTATTGCATTGGCACGGCTGCGGGACCTCATCCTTATCCAGCGATGGTTCGCGATTTTCAATCAATCATTGGCAATGAAACGCGTGCGCAAATGCAGGAAATGGAAGGACGCCTTCCTGATTCTCTTGTCGCGTGCATTGGCGGAGGATCAAATGCAATTGGGCTCTTTCACCCTTTTCTAGATGAGCCAAGCGTTGAAATCTTTGGCGTTGAAGCAGCTGGTCATGGCGTTGAAGTTAAAAATGGACATGCTGCATCCCTGACAGGCGGACGTCCTGGCGTCCTGCATGGAAATCGCACCTATTTGTTAATGGATGATGATGGGCAAATCTTAGAGGGGCACTCAATCTCCGCTGGATTGGATTATCCAGGTATTGGCCCAGAACATTCCTGGCTGCACGAGACAGGCCGCGTGACTTATCTGAATGCAACCGATCAAGAAGCTCTTGAGGCTTTCCAGCTTTGTTCAAAATTAGAAGGCATTATTCCTGCGCTTGAACCCTCACATGCATTAGCGAAGGTTTTCCAGCTTGCAGGCGAAAAATCTCGAGATCATTTGATGGTGATGAATATGTGCGGCCGCGGCGATAAGGATATTTTTACTGTCGCTGAACATTTGGGCGGCATGTAATTGGGTCTTAAAATCGCAGAATTTTAAAATTATTTTCTCTATTTCTCTTAGCGCGCCGTTGGTCCTAGGTTGCTGAAGACAGCAAATAGCAGCGGCTGATGTAAGAGATAGATTAGCAGACTATGACGACCTAGAAAGGCGATTGGTCCGCCAGTTTCGGTTTTGTCGGTTTTAGCTTTGATAAAAAATTTAGCGGCGGCAACCCCAAAAAAAAGTGGGGCGGCCCAGGGAAAGAGCGGCCGCCAATCTTGGGTCATGGGCTCGCGCGTGGAGAGACCAAGCCATTGCCAAAGATCAGCGTTTAAGAACGGTGAGGAAAAAAAGAACGGCAATAGAAGAAAGAACAGGGCTGCAATCAGCGCGAGCGGCCATGGAGAGATCAGCAAGCCCAGCGCAATAACGCTCGCGGCAGCAATACAATGTAAAATGCCGAAGAAAACATAAGCGCTTGGGAAGGCGATATAAGTTCCGATACTGACTAAAGCGGCTGCCGCAGCGATGCGCGTGAGATGACGCAGGTAAGCGCGCCAATTAATTTTTGGATCATGCGCAAGCGTTAATGAAATACCAGCGATAAAAAGAAATGAAGAAGCAATTGTATGACCGAAGGCTTTAAAGGGTGGCGCCCAAGCGATGTTTTCAGCAATATAGCCAAAATGCGCGAGATCCCAGGTGAGATGAAAGCCGATCATGGCGATAACAGCCCATCCGCGCGCGATATCTAAGGTTTGCCAACGCGGCGGCGCTCTCATCGATCCTTCGCCGGATCGCCTTCAAATCTACTAAACACCATATCGGGCGCCGAGAGATTATGTCGGGATGGAAGGTGGCGGCCGACCCATACTTCTGTTGCGCTCGCGCCAGGGAATCTGATGGCCGGCGCTTCTTCCCAGCCTTTGCCTCGCTTGCTGCGCCAGGCGACAATGGCTGCGTCGCTCATCGTTTGTGTCGCGTACATGGAACGAAGCGCGGCAAAGGGTCTTCCTCCTGGCATTGCATCGCTAAAATTCACGTCCAAGGTGAGACGATCTTGGTCAATATTTTTTACGGTCAAACGCCCTTCGCCGCCGCGTTTAAATTTCAAAACAAAGGTTCGACTGCTCGGGTCAAAAATAATTTCCTCAAAGGCGACGATTGGACGCTCTTGGGTTTCAACAGGGCCGATGAGAAAGGAAGATCCATAAGCCGTCCAACGCATGTCTTCAAATGGGAGTGGCCGCGCCCGCCAATAGCCGTCTGGCGGGTAAAATGCCATGATTTCCTCAGCGCGCTCTCGATAAAGCATCCACAGCTGGATGAGATCAAATCCATTCTCGACCTTGCCATCAACAACTATCGGCACATTGTTTTGGCGCCAGTAGGCTGTTGATGGGAGTCTGTAGCCTGTTAGCCAGAATTCCCGAGTTTCCCAAAAAGTGTGTCTTTGGGTTTGTTTATTTGCTTCATCCCATATTTTTGGATCATGGGTTATGTCGCAACTTGACCAATCAGGGGCTGCCCGATCTGATACAATAGTATTTATGTATGCGGGGTGTACGGCCTGGATTTGCAGTCGACGCAGTCGCGGCGAAATAAAATCAAGTTCAATATTGTCCTTCTCAGCGCACAGTTCAGGCACGGACCTATTTTCAACGCGGATTTGGAGTTCTTCGGGTGCTTCTGGAGCGACAATTTGCGCGCGCGCACGCGAAGCTAGAGAAAAGCTTCCTGCGCTAAGGAGGAATTGGCGTCGATCGAAACGTGTTTTCACAGCCTTAATTCCTGCGCGACGCGTAATTTAACGCTCTTCATTCCGTAGTTTTTTGCGCGTCAACAAATTAGAAATCAAGTTCTCCGTTTCATTTGAATTCTGTCGTGGCGGTTAGAATGGAAAGTCAGAAAAAGGGTCGGCTTGCCAAGCGCGCACAGAGTCTGTTTGGTTTTGTGGGCGCGTTGGAGCATAGGCTAAAGCGTGCGTTGGACGTGTCTGGCGGCTGACAATGTGATGAGATGTTTGGGTTTTGGCGGCATAATGCGCAATAGCTCGGTGGGGCGCCGCTTTGGCAAAACGTTGACCGTTGCTGGGCCGTGCGCCGGTGATCTGGATGCTGCCGCCTTCGTTTTGAACAATTTGATACAGCAATGCTGCATTTGCTGGAGAGAGACGGACGCAGCCGTGAGAGGCCGGACGTCCAAGCGCGCCGGTAGCATAAGAACCATGAATTGCGTATCCGCCGCGAAAAAAGATTGAATGTGGCATCGGCGAATTATGATATTTGCGCGAATAATGCATGCGCTGAAGGCCTGTTGGCGCAAAGGAGCCGCGCGGTGTGGAATACCCTGCGCGCGCTGTGGAGACTGGCCAACTATAACTGCCCTGAGACGAGGTCACATGCATGCGTTGTGTGGAGAGATCGACATGGATTTGCGCAGTTGCATGAGCTGCGCCCGAGGTGGCGAAGGTGGCCAAAAGGGCGACAATAAGCAGTTTTAAACGCATAATATTCTCCAACGCCAAACAGAAACTCAACGCATCTTCCAGTTATTATCCTCGAACAACGTAATTAAATGATTAAGGTTGACGTGATAGCTCGGGCATTGCGCAGGTTGATCAGCAAAAAGCGAGTAGGGATGCCAATTAGATTCGTCATGGCGTGTTTTTTTGTGCTTGGGGCCAGTTTAAGCTGCGCTGCGCAGGACAAGGGAACTCTGGATCCGAAACCGCTACCGCCGCTGGCGCATCCATCCGATCCACAAACGCCGGCAAAAGAACTTTTTGGCCGCGCACAGGATGCAGCGGCGCTTAGTCCGGATTCGATTGGCTTTTATTCGCATGGCTGTTTAGCCGGGGGTGAGCAGCTGCCAATTAATGGCCCAAATTGGCAAGTGATGCGTCTCTCGCGCAATCGTAACTGGGGTCATCCGATCTTAATCGCCTTTTTGGAAAAATTTGCCACAAAGGCTGCGCGCGCTTCAGGCTGGCCGGGCATTTTAATCGGCGATATTTCCCAGCCTAGGGGCGGGCCAATGTTAACGGGACATGCATCGCATCAAATTGGCTTGGATGCCGATATTTGGTTGCGTCCAATGCCCGATCGAGAATTGACCCGCGAAGAGCGAGAAGAGCTGCCGTCAACGGATGTTGTGCGCGAAGATCAGCTGGATGTGCGCGCCGATGTCTGGACGCAAGGCCACTTTGCGCTTATTCGCGCAGCGGCCCTAGAGCCCAAAGTTCAGCGGATCTTTGTCAATGCTGCGATCAAACGCGCCATGTGCCGCGTAGCGGCAGGCGAGTCCTGGATGCGCAAAGTACGGCCGATGTGGGGTCATAATTATCATTTTCATATCCGCCTTTTTTGCCCCGATGGCGCAACTTGCCGGGATCAAGATCCAACGCCCTCTGGAGATGGGTGCGACGCTTCGTTAGCGGGATGGTTTAGCGAAGAAATGTTGCGCCCGAGAAAGCCTGGAAAATCATGGCCGCCGATGACAATGGCGAAGCTCCCCGCCGCCTGTCAGCAAGTCCTTAAAGCTCCCTGATTTATTATTCTGCTCCAGGAATAGGACAAAGCACGCCTGTGCCGCCTAAGCCACAATAGCCATTGGGATTTTTTGCAAGATATTGTTGGTGATAGTCCTCGGCGAGATAAAAAACTGGGGCGGGCGCGATTTCTGTCGTGATTGGTCCAAAGCCATTTTGCGTTAGGACTTTTTGATAGGCGTCACGGGAAGCCAGGGCCTTAAGACGTTGTTCCGCTGTGGTGGTGAAGATAACGGAACGATACTGTGTGCCAATATCATTGCCCTGACGCGCGCCTTGGGTTGGATCATGGCTTTCCCAAAACAGCTGCAGTAATTTCTCGAGCTTCAGGATTTCGGGGCGATAGATGACTCTAACCACTTCTGCATGGCCGCTGCGTCCCGAGCAGACATTTTCATATGTTGGATGGCGCGTCACGCCGCCGGCATAGCCAACAGCGGTAAGGAAGACGCCAGGTCCAAGTTGCCAGAACTTACGTTCTGCACCCCAGAAACAGCCTAATCCAAAGATAATTTCCTCAGCGCCGGGAGGGAATGGGCCATCAAGCGCATGGCCATTTACAAAATGATGGCGCGTAACCAAAGATTCTATCCCACATTATTGTTCGCGTGGGGAAGTCTCGTCTGGGCGAGGGGGTTTCCTGGAACGCTTGAGAATTATCTATGGCGGATTTTATTGTCGCCAATAGCGCATTTGTGTTTCGCGCTTCGTGCTAAAGACAATGAAGAGTGCGCCTAATCCGCCAAAAGCAAGACTGACGGGCAGAATCATTAAAGTTGTTAAAATTGGATCCCAAAGCAGGGTTGATTTTTGCATGACGCTCGTTTGAACCGACTCATAGACTGAGGGAAAGAGCTCCACCGCCCCCCGCCTCAGGGTAGTGATGGTTAATTCACCCCCCGCGATTGACCGGGTGCCATCGACAATGAGGGCGATAAATCCGCCGGCTAAGAGCAGTAAACCAAGGAAGCGCGCGAGAAGTCTGAGCATGAAGTTAGTTAAATGCTTGCGGGGGAGGTTTACAAGTCATCCGGGCGCTTTGAGATAAAAATTAGAAAAAAAACGCTTTATTTTTTGTTTAGATCGCTAGTCTTGGTCCAAACGAAAGAAAATTAAATTCTCAGGAATTGGCGCTTCTTGTTGCTCCTTGGCGCTGATCTTAATTCAAGTGCAAGAAAAATACCGCCGGCACGCTCGTCGACAGAGCGATAATTTTTTGTAGATACATGGATTGACGCAGAAGAATTTGCCTGCAATCCTTCTCTTTATGAGAACAACAAAAATATTTAAATCTGGAAATAGTCTTGCTGTGCGGCTGCCCCGCGATCTCGCTTTTGGCGAAGGGATAGAGGTGACGGTGAGTCGTGAGGGGGAAAGCCTTATCATTCGCCCGATGCGGATGAAGATGGCGGAGTTGATCAGGCGACTGGGCGCCGTGCCTCCCCCAAACTACGTTGAACGGCTAGCGTTAAAATCGCCCCGGCGCCAGGGGCTAAAGGACGAGAAGTCATGACGCGCTATCTGCTTGACGCTTCAGTAAGCTTTGCGCTTTTGGGCGGCGAGCAAACGGTTTTGGGAAGATTAGCCCAGCTTGAAACGCAGCAAGTCGCCCTTTCAGCGATTGCGTGGAGCGAGGCGCTTGCGGCTGCAAGCCAGGATCGCAGGCTAAAAGAAAATATCGATTTATGTCGCCAAAATCTTGATATTTTGCCTTTTCATCGCGCCAGCGCCGAAGCCTATGGCGCGCTTCTGGAAGCGGTTGTCCCAAAAAGACGACGGATCCTTGATCGAATGGTCGCAGCGCAAGCGCTTGAGGCGGGACTGACGCTCGTGACGCTGACACCGGAAATCTTTGAGGATATACAAGGATTGACTATTCTGAATTGGGCTTAGTTAGGGGGTAAAAGATTAAAAAGTTGCCGGCCTTCACTCAACGTCTTCAACGTTTTCTGGCCCGCCGCCATAAATCTTTTGCGCCAGGGAAGCTTGCATAAAATCGTCAAGTTCGCCGTCGAGCACATCTCCAGGGGTTCCGGATGTGAATCCAGTGCGGAGATCTTTAACAAGTTGATAGGGTTGTAAAACATAACTTCGGATTTGATGGCCCCAACCGATTTCGGTCTTGCTCTCAGCCGCTTTATTCGCCTCTGCTTCACGTTTTTCTAGTTCAAGTTCATAGAGCCGCGCGCGCAGCATATTCCAGGCTGTCGCGCGATTTTTATGTTGCGAGCGCTCTGCCTGGCAGGCGACGACAATGCCTGTTGGTTGATGGGTTATGCGGATCGCAGAGTCGGTGGTGTTGACATGCTGACCGCCGGCCCCGGAAGATCTATACGTGTCTATACGACAGTCAGCTTCATTGATCTCAATATCAATACGGTCATCAATCACTGGATAAACCCAGACTGAAGCAAAACTTGTGTGACGGCGCGCGTTTGAGTCAAAAGGCGAGATACGCACCAGCCGGTGAACCCCAGATTCTGTCTTTGCCCACCCATGGGCGTTGTGGCCTTTGACCAAGAGCGTGCCAGATTTGATTCCCGCCTCTTCTCCAGCGGTTTCCTCAATGACCTCAACTTTAAATTTTTTGCGTTCCGCCCAGCGCGCATACATACGAAAAAGCATGCGCGCCCAGTCTTGGCTCTCTGTGCCGCCTGCGCCAGAATGGATTTCAATAAAGGTGTCGTTTGCGTCGGCCTCGCCGGAGAAAAGGGCTTCGATTTGACGACGTTGCGCCTCTTTCAAAACTAATTTGAGCGCTTCAACGCCTTCTTTTTCTGTCTCTTCGTCCGCTTCCGCCTCGCCGAGTTCGACAAGGGTGACGGCGTCGTCTAACTCACGCTCCAAAAGGTTAAGCGCAGCCAGCTGCTCTTCCAACTGGGTGCGCTCGCGCATCAGTTTTTGTGCGCCAGCCGCGTCATTCCAAAAGGCTGGATCTTCAGCTTTAACATTTAATTCCGCGAGACGCCTGCTTGCTGTCTCGACGTCAAAGATGCCTCCTCAGCAGACCAACGGACTGCTCTATCTGTTCTTTCAGCGCAAGCGGTTCAGCGCGCATCGTTACTACTTTCAATATAAGGTCAGGCGTTAGGTGTAAGATTCGCGCGGAAACTAGGCGCGCAAGGGCTTGGTGTAAAGCGTCACATTCGTCCTCGCAGCGAGAGATAAAAATGCCAGGGCATCAAAGCGCAGGACCAGCTGTAGGATTTTAATTGAGTTTTGGGAATGCGCGCTGAAAGCCGCTTGTGGATTTCTGGCAATTGCGTCCAATGCGCGCCAGGACGGCAATGGTGCGCCGTGTGATAGCCAAAATTATTTGTTAGAAAATTATAGGTGGGACTGAGGGAATTATTCGCACATATGATTGGATTTCCACTTTTCTCATCACAGCCAAAATGGTTCAAGAAATCGACATAGCGCGTCATAAAATAATTGAGCGCCCACCAGGGCAGCACGTAACAAAAAGCCAGAGCTGGCCGCCAGCTCGCGAGAATTATAAAAAATAAGATGAGCGCGGCCTGTTCAATAAACGCCCAATAATCCGAGAGCTTTGCGTATTTGATCTGTTTTAATCGTAGCGCCGCCACGAGGATCGGCCGCCAAAAACTTGGCCAAAGGGCAGAGAGCGCGTAGCTCACGGCGTTGAAGCAGCTAAAGCGGGCCAATTTTTTATGTCCCGGGCCGCGGAAGGCGTCTTCTCGGCCGCGATGATGGCCCTCGATATGCTGAATGCGCCAATTCGACGCCGTCATGCCTGTCGTCGCCGCCATTGTCAGATCAAGTAAAAGATTAACGCTTGGCCGCTCGGAAAATGGACGGTGGATGTGGAGATGAAGGATATAATTTGTATTGCCAATGAGGAAGAGCAAACTGAAGCAATAGTAGACGAGGTGATCGAGGATGAATTGCGAAAAAAAGGGAGCAAATAAAATCGCAGGCGCAAATAGTCCGCGCCAAAAGATGAAGAAATCGGATGGATGTGCGAGCAGTTTCCTGCGATGTGAAAAGTGAGACGGGCCTTGGGTTAGGTTTTTAGGGTCGACATTGAGCGTCATAGATCAAGAAAAAGCGGTTGATTAGAATAAAAACGCCGCCGAGCCGATTTTAAGGACTTTTAATATCCGCTCCGTCGACCGCCCGGCTCAAGGCGAGCCGAACGGCGCGGATTTATTTCCCCGCAGAACAAGAGGCAAGATTTTTTTAATTTTAGCTCAGCGGGTATTTTTTTACGTCATGACGACGTTGACGGCGCTTTCCGGCAATTCTTTGCCAAAACACCGTTGGTAAAATTCGGCGACAAGCGGTCGCTCTAATTCATCGCATTTGTTGAGGAAAGTCAGGCGGAAGGCAAAACCAAGATCGCCGAAAATTTCTGCATTTTCCGCCCATGTAATGACCGTGCGGGGGCTCATAACGGTTGAGAGATCTCCAGCCATGAAGGCGTTGCGGGTGAGATCGGCGACCCGGACCATTTTATTGGCTGCGTCTCGTCCCTCTTTTGTTGCGGCGTAGGATTTTACCTTGGCAATGACAATGTCTGTCTCAGCGTCATGGGGCAAATAGTTCAGCGTCGTGACAATCGACCAGCGATCCATCTGACCCTGATTGATTTGCTGGGTTCCATGATAGAGCCCTGAGGTATCGCCTAAACCGACTGTGTTGGCTGTGGCAAAAAGCCGAAAGGCTGGATGGGGTCGGATGACGCGATTTTGGTCAAGCAGCGTTAAGCGCCCAGATACTTCCAAAACGCGTTGAATGACGAACATAACATCAGGGCGTCCTGCGTCATATTCGTCGAAACACAAAGCGACATTATGCTGGAGAGCCCAGGGCAATATGCCGTCTCGAAATTCGGTCACTTGTTTGCCATCTTTAAGGACAATGGCGTCTTTACCCACAAGGTCTATGCGCGACACATGACTATCTAGATTAACGCGAATGCATGGCCAATTGAGTCTGGCCGCTACTTGCTCAATATGCGTTGATTTTCCTGTGCCATGATAGCCTGTGACCATTACTCTGCGGTTGCGCGCGAAGCCGGCGAGAATGGCGAGCGTCGTTTGGCGGTCGAAAAGATAATCTGGATCCAGCTCTGGGACATGCTCGCTGCGCTTGGAGAAAGCCGGAACCTCGAGATCCGTATCAATTCCAAAAATCTTACGCGCTGAGATCTTAATGTCCGGCAGTCCTTCCAGGCCTGCGTCGGCATTTCCTATTGCGACCAAAATTTTCTCTCCATCTTTGCGGCTGAAAGGGCGCAGATTTTTCCTAATCGTTGCGCTTTCAACAGCCCTAAGCGCTGATTATCTCGCCGCAGCTAGGCGAGCCGGGCGGCTCTCAGGGTCTTATAGGCGTGGATGATCTCGCGCAATTTTTCTTCTCGAGATCTATCGCCGCCATTGGCGTCAGGATGATGACGTTTAACGAGCTCCTTATAACGGCTTCTGATGGCCTGCGCATCTGCGGTTTCATCAAGATGCAGAGCATGCAGGGCGCGCAGCGTAACAGGCGAATAGGTGGGTTTCCGCTTTTCAGGCGTCGCGCCAGCGCCCGGGCGCGCGCGATAGAGCCCCAAGGGATCTTCCGTGGGCCGGCCTTCCTCGCGGAAGCCCTTTTTTCCACGTTTTGTGCCCATGGCCCAAGTCGGCCGATGTCCCACTGTCGCGTCTTTAACGTAGCGGGCGACATCTGTGTCGTTCATGCCGTTAAAATAATTATAGGTCGCGTTGTATTCGCGCACATGATCCAAGCAAAAACAGAGATATTGACCCTCGCGCAGACGTCCCATTGGAGCACGGTAGGCGCCTTCCGCCGCGCACCCGGGGGCATGGCATCGGATTTTAACCTCAGACTTCTCTTGTCGAGGCTCGCGCTGGGTGCGGATCCGATCAAAAAGGGGCGAATTAAGGTTCATCGTGACTCATTATGATATGCTTCCATTATGCTGCAAGCGTCAGCCAAAGGGAAATTGCCCTTATCAAGACCAGGGGAGGCGGAAAAAGGAAAAATGAGCGCTTTTGCTGAGGCGTCTGTATGCGCCCGGATCACTAAAAAACTCACACAAGGACTATCGCCTGTGTCTTTAAAAGTCATTGATGAGTCCCATCACCATGCTGGTCACGGCCATCATCATCCTGAAGGCGAAACGCATTTTCGCGTTGAGGTCATAAGTGAAAAATTTAAGGGAAAAAGCCGTATTGATCGGCATCGGCTCATTAACGGCTTGCTTGCCGAAGAGCTTGCGGGCCGCGTGCACGCCCTAGCGATTTCGGCTTGGACGCTAGAGGAAAAATCAACCCTTTAAATTTACAGGCCGAACTCAAGAATGAATTGGGGCGATGTCTATGTCGCAGGGGCGTTTTAGAGAAACAATCCGCCACAAGGCTTTAGCTAAGCCTAACTTAAAACCGACTAACCCATGTTTTTCCTCAGGCCCCTGCGCCAAACGACCTGGTTGGAGCCCCTCAGCGCTTTTGGGAGCGCTTGTTGGGCGTTCTCATCGTTCGCAGGCTGGGAGAGAAAAATTAGTTCAGGCGATTGCTTCAACTCGAGCGGTACTCCGCCCGCCAGAGGATTATCAGATCGCCATTGTGCCTGCCTCGGATACGGGCGCTATGGAAATGGCGCTGTGGTCTTTGTTAGGTCCTCGTCCAGTTGATGTCGCCGCTTGGGAGAGTTTCACATCAGACTGGGCGAAGGATATTGTCGAGCAATTAAAACTGCCGGACACAAGAGTTTTTCAAGCGCCTTATGGGGCGCTACCGGATTTTAGCGAGATAAATTTCGATCATGATTTTGTTTTTGCTTGGAATGGCACAACGTCAGGCGTGCGCATCCCGAATGCTGATTTTATTCCGCTTGATCGGCAGGGCTTAACTATTTGTGACGCAACCTCAGCAGCTTTCGCTCAACCTCTCGATTTCGCCAAACTCGATGTCGTTACGTTCAGCTGGCAAAAGGTTTTAGGCGGCGAAGCAGCGCATGGCGTGATCATCCTATCGCCTCGCGCGCTCGGGCGGTTGGAGTCCCATCAGCCAACTTGGCCATTGCCCAAGATTTTCCGCTTGACCGTCAATGGCGTTGTGAATGGTGAAATCTTCAAGGGGCAGACGATTAATACGCCATCGCTGCTAGCGGTCGAGGATTACATCGATACGCTGAACTGGGCGCAGCATATTGGGGGATTGCCAAGATTAATTGCGCGCGCAGATGAAAACGCCAAAGCCATTGAGGCATGGGTTGAAAAAACGCCTTGGATTGAGTTTCTCGCCAAAGATCCTGCGACGCGTTCAAATACGTCAGTTTGCCTGCAATTTTCATCCTTCAGCCGACTTGAGACAGAGGCCCAACGCCGCGACTGCGCCAAGAGGATGTTAGAGATGATCGAAGCTGAGGGCGCGGGCTATGATTTTGGCGCTTACCGGTCTGCGCCGCCAGGCTTTCGCATCTGGTGCGGCGCGACCGTTGAGTCAGCAAATGTAGCGGCTCTACTGCCTTGGCTGGATTGGGCCTATAGTCTCACGTTAGAGGATTATTCTGCTTGCTGATGCGTCATCAGCAGTTTTTCTTAGCGGATAAGTTAAAAAAAGCTCTGCGACCTGTTTCGTTATTGCAAATTAATAATTTTAATTGATAGAGATTAAATTATGCGTCGAAAAGACGAAGCGTTGGCATTGATTCTCTTGCTGTGGGGCGGCTCTCAGCGCAGGGCATTGACTGATGGTCTTTTTGTGACTCTCGATCGATAGAGTATTTTCTACAGATTTTGGGATTAAGGGGAAAAATATGCGTCGCTTGTTAATTGCGTTAATCTGCGCTCTGGGCGCGTTAAGTCTTTTCTCATTGCCCGTCGCAGCGCGTTCAGGGGCGCAAAGAGCGCAACCACAATCTAGCGACCCCTTCGGGGATCTATTTGGCGGATTTGACTCTGGGCCGGTTGCGCCAGGGCAAGATGGACGTCCGCAAGCCGTGGCCGTCCCCAGAGAGACGGTGGCTTTCGATGCGAAATATGCGCCAGGCACCGTCGTCATCTCAACAAATGAACGTCGCCTTTACTATGTCCTAGGCAATGGCCAGGCAGTCCGTTATGGCGTTGGCGTTGGCCGTCCAGGATTTGAATGGGCTGGCACGCGGTTTATTTCCAGTAAACGCGAGTGGCCAGATTGGACGCCGCCAGCACAGATGTTGCGTCGTCGTCCCGACTTGCCGCGCCATATGGAAGGCGGGGTTGATAATCCCCTTGGCGCCCGCGCAATGTATCTGTCAGGCACGCTTTATCGCATTCACGGCTCTAATGAACCTGAGACGATCGGACAAGCCGTTTCTTCTGGGTGCATTCGCATGACCAACGATGATGTGATTGATCTTTACAATCGGGTTCACGTCGGAACGCGGGTTGTTGTTACCCGCGACTAAACAGCTACGTGAATGCTTGCTCTACTGAAGGGAAGGGTCATGAAACATTGGCCCTTCTTACTTTTCTCCCGCCAGATCGCGATCAAGTCCTTTGAGCGAAAGCTCATCCAAATAAGCCGCGAAACTTTGATCCTTTGTTTCGCCCAATGTGCGCAAATAGCGCCAAGTATAAATGCCTGTGCGGTGTGTGTCGTCAAAATCTAGACGCACGGCGTAATTCCCAACGGGCGTGACGGAAAGAATTTTAACATTGCGTTTGCCGCCGACAGTCTTTTGGTCTCTTTGCGAGTGACCTTGAACTTCCGCGCTTGGGCTTCTTACGCGTAATAGTTCTGCGCTAAGAGCATAAGAGGCATGATCATCGTAGCTGATTTCAAGGAAGCGCCCCTGATCAAGCAGTCGAACTTCCGTTGGCCAAGGCTCCTGCACTCCTTTTTCTCCTTGATAAGCGATGATTCTTGCAAGTCGCATTAGCGTTTTAACGCCAGAGCGCTCTTTTCGCATGCTTTATTGGGAAATATATGAAAGAAGGAGAAGAAGCCAGAAAGTCGGCCTTGAACCGAACTTTAGGGAAAGAAGTATTATGGAAGCGTCTACTGAGCCGCTCACGCCCCTTCAGTCAGCTCCTTTGATTGATCCATTCGGTCGGGCGATTAGCTATGTCCGCGTCTCGGTGACTGATCGATGCGATTTTCGCTGTGTTTATTGCATGTCAGAACATATGGCCTTTTTGCCTCGGCGCGATCTGTTGACTTTGGAGGAGCTCGATCGCCTGATCGCCGCTTTTGTTGCGCGGGGAACGAAAAAGCTTCGCATCACAGGCGGCGAGCCCTTAGTGCGCCATGATGTCATGCGTCTTTTTGAATCCTTGTCGCGTCATCTAGAAACAGGCGCATTGGAAGAACTCACCCTCACAACGAATGGGTCTCAGCTTTCACGTTTTGCCCGTCGCCTTTTTGACTGTGGCGTACGTCGGGTGAATGTTTCTCTTGATACGCTCAACCCAGAATTGTTTCGTCAAATTACGCGCACAGGTTCTCATGAGCTGGTTATGGCTGGTTTAGAGGCGGCGCAGGCTGCTGGATTAAAAGTCAAAATTAATGTTGTCGCCCTTAAAGGCGTTAATGAAAACGAATTTATCACTCTTGTAGAATTTGCCCATTCTCGGGGTTTTGACATTACCTTTATCGAGGTCATGCCCCTAGGGGAGCTTGATGGCCCTGAACGGATAGATCAATATTTGCCTATGCAAATTGTTCGGGAAAAATTATCGGCAAAATTTACCCTCCAGGATTCTGATCATCGCACAGCTGGACCTGCGCGCTATGTGCGGGCTAGTGAAACTGGCGGACGTATCGGTTTTATTACGCCTTTGACGCATAATTTTTGCGAAAGCTGCAACCGAGTCCGGGTTACTTGCACCGGCAAGCTCTATATGTGTTTGGGACAGGAAGACGCCGCCGATCTGCGGGAGCCTCTTCGCGCGAGTAGAGATGATCGCGCGCTGCACGCTGCGCTCACAGAGGCGATTGGCCGCAAACCAAAGGGACATGATTTTGTTATTGACCGGGCCGCCCAGGTCCCAGCTGTGATGCGCCATATGAGCATGACCGGCGGCTAAACGCCGTTAAAAGATATTTTTTCATTTTGGTAAATTTTTTCATGATGCGATGCAACCAATCCTGATTTGCCGCGTTACCCCTCCAAATAAAAAGATCCGTTCTCGCCTCAAGGGTAGTGACAAGGGTCTGACTTTCCAGCAGGAGGGCCCTATGGCCAACACACGGGACATCACTTTCGCCGGCCGCACCACCCGCATCATTCTCGGCGCGACGATTGCGAGCTGCCTAGTCGCCGCCGTTGCGGCGGCTCCTTCAGCGCCAACGGGTCTGAAAGACCATGCCGCGCCTGTCAAAGCAGCCGTAAGCCTGAATGATGGCGCCATCCGTCCCCTCGCTCCTGGTCAGGGCATTCGGGTCAGCCGCGCTTATGATGAGAGCGATGAAGATTGCACGCTTATCCTGACGCCAAAGACTGACGCCAAAGGAAAGACCCGCTATCTTCGCAGTGTTTCTTGCGAGAATTAATTCTGCATCATCCGAGCGCTTAGCGTGAGGAGTGCGTGTATTTCCAGCGAAGGTTGGCCTTCCTAAGGCCCCTTCGCTTTTTTCTTTTCACGCTTAATCAAGGCGCATTGACGCCCTCAACCGCGCTTTCTACTGTGCCGGCGATTTAGCGTTAGAGATTTGATAATCGAACGACACATCATGAGCACTCCCCTTTTCCCACCAGATCTCCTTGAGGCCGCGCGTATTTCTCAAGCCTGGCCATTTGAGGAGGCGCGTAAGCTAATCGCCAGAGTGGAAAAAAGCGGTCAAACTTCCGTTCTGTTTGAAACGGGCTATGGACCGTCAGGATTGCCGCATATCGGCACTTTTGGCGAGGTCGCGCGCACAAGCATGGTGCGCCGAGCCTTTGAAACGCTCACAGAGGGCAAAATTCAAACACGATTACTGGCGTTTTCTGATGACATGGACGGCTTACGTAAGGTGCCGGATAATATTCCCAACAAGGATTTGATTGCTGCTCATTTAGGAAAGCCGCTCACGCAGGTGCCGGATCCTTTCGGCACGCATGAAAGCTTTGGAGCGCATAACAACGCGCGCCTACGCGCCTTTCTCGATGCCTATGGTTTTGATTATGAATTCGCCTCATCAACGCATTATTACAAGAGCGGTCTTTTTGATGCGGCGCTTAAACGTGCGCTGACCTGTTACAGCGCTGTAATGGAAATTATGCTGCCGACCTTTCGGGAAGAAAGAGCGGCGACCTACTCGCCTTTTCTACCCATTCATCCGCGCACCGGCGTTGTGATGCAAGTCGCTTTAACAGGCCATGACGCGGAAGCAGGGACGATCGATTGGATTGATCCTGATACAGGAGAAAAATTTACAACGCCCGTTACCCGAGGACATTGCAAGCTCCAATGGAAACCTGATTGGGCGATGCGTTGGTATGCGTTAGGCGTTGATTATGAAATGGCGGGCAAGGATCTAATTGAGTCTGTTAAAGTCTCCTCCGCAATTGTTCGGGTTTTGGGAGGGCGGCCGCCAGAGGGATTTAATTATGAGCTCTTTCTTGATGACAAAGGCCAGAAGATTTCTAAATCGAAAGGCAATGGTCTTACAATCGAGGAATGGTTGACTTATGCGAGTCCAGAAAGTCTGTCGCAATTTATGTTTCAAAAACCAACCGCCGCGAAAAGACTTTATTTTGACGTCATTCCCCGTGCGGTAGATGATTATTTGACGTTTTTAGACGCCTACCCCCGTCAAGATTGGAAGCAACGGCTGGGCAATCCAGTTTGGCATATCCACGGTGGCGCGCCGCCGGAGGCGGAAGTATTAATTCATGACACGGAAAGCAAGGGGACAACAATCTCCTTTGGCATGCTGCTTAATTTAGCGGCTGTTGCAAATGCTGACGATCCAACAATTCTTTGGGGATTCTTGCGTCGCTATGCGCCAAGCATTTCTCCGCAAACCCACCCGCGATTGGATAAGCTTGTCGGTTATGCGGTGGCCTATTTCCGTGATTTCGTTCGTCCAGCTAAAAAATATCGCGCGGCGGATGAAATTGAGCGGGAAGTTTTACAAAAAATTGATCATATTCTTGGCGCATTATCTAAAGACTCGCGCGCAGAAGATATCCAAACCTCACTTTACGACGTCGCTCGGGCTGTATCGCGATACCAAGATTTAAGCGCCAAAGGAGCGACGTTAGAACGCCCCGGCGTGTCAAATGACTTTTTCAATATGCTTTATGAAGTTCTGCTTGGTGAAAAGCGTGGGCCGCGTTTTGGGTCATTCGTAGCGCTTTATGGCATAGATAATACACGTCGCTTGATTGCGGACGCCCTTGCTGGCGCATTTATTAAATGATGGCTTATGCGCGCAGCTGATGCAGATATCTTGATCATTCCGGGCTTGAATGACTCCGGGCCTGACCATTGGCAAACACGCTGGCAAATAAAACTCTCAACCGCGCGCCGCGTAAAGCAAAAAGATTGGCGGCGCCCTTGTCGACATGATTGGGAAGCTGGGGTGACGTCAGCGATAGACGAAAGCGTAAGGCCTGTTGTGTTAATAGCGCATTCGCTCGGCGTTGTTGCGAGTCTATTTGCGCTACGGGAGCGTCATGAAAAAATCGCCGGAGCTTTTTTTGTCGCGCCGCCAAGTGAAACGGTCATAGGAGAAATCCCAGTTATTGATCGCGAATTTTTGCCTATTCCGCGCCATCATCTTAAATTCCCAGCAATAATGGTTGGTAGCGGAAATGACCCTTATGCAGATTATCAATTTACAAAAGATCTTGCTGAAGAGCTTGGCGCTAAATTTATTGATGCGGGGCCCGCGGGGCATATTAATGTCGAGAGCGGGCATGGGCCTTGGCCAGAGGGCTTACTCGCTTTCGCACATTTTATTGCAAAACTCTAAGAGATCATGCAAATATTAGGCGCCTTTGCGCAGTGGCTGATTTATGTAACAGCTTTAATTTGTTTTCTTTGCTTTCCAATCAGAAGCGAACCACTCTCCTCTGACCTCAATATTTTTGCCCAAGATGAAATTCCTCAAAGAATTTTGATCAAAAGAGATAAAACAGATATTATCCTAGACGCTAAAATTTTAGCGCCACGACAACAGAAAGCGCCATCAGCGCTTTTGATCTTACCCTTGAGTGAGGGACCGTTTGCTCAAGAGGCGCGCGCGCTTGGGTTTAATGTTGCGCTTATAGATCTTGATCGCTTGCCGGAAGAGCTCCGGAGCCTTGCTGTGCATGAGGTTGGTTTGAAACTCAAATCATTAACAAAAACCACTATTTTGTTGGGTTTTTTTGATGCGCAGTTCAGTCGATCTTATTTGCAAAACGCACGGATATTTGATGGTTTGTTAGTAAGAGAAGTTGATCTCGAACCATTTCGTGCGCTTTCAACGCCAATTATCCATTTGTGGGGAGAAGACGCTTATTGGCGTAGAGCGCCTTGGCGCGCAACTAGGATGAATAAAAAAAATATCAGGGAATTTTTTATTTCTGGCGAGACGGCTTCATCGCTCTCAATGAACTGTCGAAAGAGTCAAAAACCATTAGGGATGATGGTTGCGCAGAAAGCGCTGCTGAATGCACTCTATGCATGGGTTCTTGGCGAGACGCCGCCAGCCTCGCGTGCGCCAGGACCTCGTGACCTTATCTTAGCTAAAGAGCTTATTTGGCCTGAGATAGGCGTTGGTCTTATGCGGCCAAGAGATGACCGTTTAGTTCCTAGAGTTGATCGCGATGGCAATACGCATTCTGGCTTACAGTTGCCAGATCATGTGTTGCCGATCGCAACTCCTCTGAACTTTGCTATGGATCAACAGAGAGCAGAGGGAGCCTGCCCTGCGACATCAGTCGCGCCATTTAGCTCTGACAAATCTGGGCGCGAAAAATCGCATGATCCGCGTCAGTCGCTTGTCGAGCGATATGGCTCGCGTACTTATTTTGTCGCCACGATGCGCGTTGTCGCAGAGAAATTAGTGAGAGAGAAATTATTACTCCAGCAAGACGCTGAGTCTTACGTGCGCGCCGCGAAAGACGCGCCATTTTAGGCCGGATTAGGACCTATTCAGCAACCAGAAACCTAAATTGAGATAGCTGGCGTAAGCAACCCATGCAGCATAGGGCCAAAGGCATCGCGCAGCGATAGGATCAAGTTTGTTAAAAATAAAAATACTACTTAAAATTAACGTCTCTAAAGGAAGAATAATTAAAAGGCCGGCAAAGGGACTATGTGCGCTGAAGAAAGCAAAAGACCAGCTGGCGTTGAGTAAAATTTGACTTAGAAAAATGCTGATCGCACGTCGACGCAATGGCGTTTTGCGATCTAAGCGTATGATGCGAAAAAAAGATAGCGCCATTAAAATATAAAGTAGGGTCCATACTGGACCAAAGAGCCAATTGGGGGGCGTGAAAGGCGGAGGAATTAACAGCGCATACCAATGAGTAAGATTTGGAAGAGTAGCGTAATTTCCTAAAATCGCCGCCAAAAGGACAGGCGTGATCGCGTAAAGTCCATCATAAACTATCAGGAAACGAGAGTTTTTAGACAGCGCCTTCACTCAGCTATTTTTTCTAGAAATGATTAGCGGTTTCATGATCCCAGACGCTTAAGGAGCTAACTGTGCGCCAAGCGAGTCAAGGTGATCATTCATCTGTTCGCGTGTGTGGGGATCGATGATCGCGAAGGGCGCTGCGACAGCGACGCCAGCTGCGGTTCCGACAGTTGCAACAGCCCCGGCAGTCGCTAAGCCGAGCCTTTGACCAACGCCAGCCTTGCCATCATTCAATGTTTGACCACTTGCCAGTCTACCGCCAATGGCGCGAACCACAGCTGGCGCTTGTGCAAATTTTGTATGTCCCAGGCGATCTTTGGAAGCAACATCCGTGAGATCAACAATTTGAATACGATCTCGATCAAGGGCTTCTTGATATGGTTCATCTGCTGTATTTACGGCCCCTAATCTTGGTTTGTTGCCCCACACGCGTCGGGATACGGCAAGAGCTTCATCATCTCGAGAGACAAACAGCGTGAAGAGCGACGGCTTGACGCCGATGGCGGCGATCTGCCGACGGAAAACGTCGAAATCAACATCTGGCGCGGCGAGCATAATATTTTGAATTTTAGTTGGCAGGGCATGGTTGCGAATGGACATTTGTCGCAGGGCCTCAAGCGTCACCCAGTTACCCATTGAGTGTGCGAGAATTGAAATCTCGCCAACAGATGGGTCTCTTGCGAGAACCTGCAAGGTATTTTCCAACGCGTCGCGAGAATAGCTGGCGCTTTCATGATCATAGCCATATTGCAAGAGATTGCCACGAGAGGGCCAAGTGAAGAGAACTGGAACAACATCCGCATTCGCATCATGGATGATTTGCGCAAAGCGATAGACTGCTTCTTCAAATTTTGTATTAAACCCATGTACGAAAATTAACACTTGGCGCTTGGGCGTTTTGCGGATGCGCTTGTCAAAATCTTTCATCGCTTCATCTTGCGTTAAGATCCTTGCTTCGACAGTTGAAAATTCATACGCCGGATTTGCAATTTTTTCTGCAGGCCATTGTATTTCTCCCGCTAGTCGATTGGCGTCTGGCGGAACAGAAACAATAATATTGGCAAATGACGCATGGTTTGCACGGTCGCCGCCAAACATAACGCCTTCTTGCGTGTCATCAGGCGCGCGGGTGGTGACAACAAGCATATTCACTAAATTTACATCGTCTGGATGCTTATGTGTTGCAAGGAGAACGCCTTGTGGACGCCCAGCGCAAGCGGCAAGAGACAGTGCGCCTGCAATCAGCAAAATGACTTGCAACAGCGGGAAGTAAGAACGCATGAGCCAAACAACAGGTAAAAAGCAGCGAGGAAAATCTAGGCCTGAACTGGTGACAGGAGATTAGACACGACTATGGAACTTATGTCACGCGCGGGTTGACTCGGAGTATCTCAGTCCAGTCGCCTTCAGCATGTTTTTATCGCTAAAGATTTTTCGATATCGCTTACAGGATGGCGCGTCAGATCTTTGGCGATTTCTCCGCTAATTTTACTTCGCGCTTTTATTGAGAGCTCTTTGCGGATTTCACCCAATGTGCGCGGAGGCGCGACAATTACAATTTCAGGCAAAGCGCCGCTCTCAGCTTCCTGATTAATTTTCTGCGCCATCTGACGGGCAAAGCGCTCTTCTTCCACTTCATGCCAATCCGTATTGTCTACCGCGCTGCGCACGCCATCTTTTGAAGCAAAATTGCGTCCAGGCGCGTCCGAGCCTTGATCGCGCGTTGCTGGATTTTCGTCGATGCGCGTTTCAATAACGCGAAGATCGAGGAGTTCGGTGTCGCCCTGGTTAACAAAAAATAAGGCGCGGCGGCCATCTCCAATCAGCACCCAAGCATTGTGACGCACTGGTATGGACGACATGCTCATTCCTCCTAAAAACCCATAAATTGAGAGTGGGGAAGCTCAGACGCCGTTACAAGGAGACCATTTGTCGCTCTTAAGCAGAAGCGGCGGATCAGGCGATAGCAGATAATCTCATGCAATTAGCTTCTTTTCTCTCCAATGGGCTCCTCGCATCCCTGCAAGGACTCTTTTAAGCCGATGCTTGGGCGCTTGCGGCTGCTGTTTAAAATGACGCGCTTGATGAGGGGCTTGGATCCGCATCTCATTGATCGCCCATATAAAGAAACATCCCCCTGCAATCCAAAGGAGACCTGCATAAGGTTCAGCGAGCGTCAGGAAAGAAAGGTCTGGCGCGCATTCATTTGCGTATTCGCAG
>RFXM01000091.1 GCA_009921565.1 Methylocystaceae bacterium
GGCGCTATTCCGACGATGGCGGCGCTCACGTCAGCTAATCCTTACGGACAGGCGATGGAGAATGTCGGACAAGCTAGAGCCTCTGGCTATGTCGGCGGCGCATCAGCGCTTGGTCAGGCTCTGCAAGGCCCAGCTAATGCCATGCTTGCTTATAACATGATGGATCGGTTCTCGCCTCAGAATAGAACTTCTGTGTATAATCGTAACGCCGGTATGTTGTATGGGCCACAAGAATATTAGGTGATTAGATGCCTGTAGATTACACAATAGCTGCACGCGGCGCACAAGCTAACACAGCGCCGGACTTTGCAAACATGCTGGCGCAATACCAGATGATGGGTGCTCGCGCTCAACAAAATGAGCTGGCACAGCTTCAGATGCAAAAATTGCAGCAAGAGCAAGAACGACAAAATGCATTAGCTGGCGTATTAGGCGCGCCTAATTTTAATCTTATGTCGCCTCAAGCGGTCAACCAAGTTGGACGTTATAACCCTGAGTTAGGCATTAACATATCTCAAGCTCTTAGAAGTCAACAGCATTACGGAACGATGGAAGACATTGCGCGGCGCGCAGAAGAAGCAAAAGAGCCTTTGTATGAAGCACAGACAGCGCATGCGTTAAAAGAATATGACGTTGCAAAGATCAAAGAAGACCATGATTATCTTGAAAGTCTAGACGATAGGCTTATCAAAGCGGCAAACTCTGCGAATCCTCAAAAAGCGTTAGACGCGATTAGAGCAGAAGCCGCCAAAAAGCATGAAGATTTATTAAATTTTATTCCTGAGAAAGCCGACCGACGCGCGCTATACATGACTGCGTTAAAGGCTTCAGATATTCGCGAGCAACTAAAACCTATAATGTCAAAAATAGGCGGCGAAGATGTCGCAGTTACGCCGGCGTTTGGCACCGCAAGACGACTTACGCAAGAGATTGGCCCGTCAATGGAAGATATGACGACACCGCCAATTTCTGCGGCAGGCCCGAAAATGGAAGGCCGCGCTGCTCAAGGCGCTCCATTAGGAATGTTGCCTGAAGAAGCTATTCAGGCACGGATGAAACGTGACCAACAAGTGTATAATTCTGCGCCTTTTGGTAAGGGCGACCAAGCAGTTGGTAAAATGCACTTTTATGATACGATTAGTGATATTGGTAAAACTTTCAAAGATCTTGCGGTCGCTGGCGGCATAACCATTCCTGGCGAAACTACGGAAGAAGCGTTAAAGGTTATCTATAATAAGAGCGCCTTTAGCAATCTATTTCAGAAGCTTGATGCTTCTAAGCGCCGCGATTTAGTAAGCTTACTAGAAACGCAAATTATTTCTGCTGTGCCACAATTAGCTCAATCCGCCGGTCTTCAAAATAAACTAACAAGCTTTACGGAACCGGCGTAGATATCTTTAACCCAGAAGCTGAATCTAAAGGTCTTCTTGGTGTGCGGCGCGGCGTTGAAGGTCGCGCTACACCGGCAGATCGTGCCGCTATAGTTGATTCAATATGGGGCGTTAAGAGAAGATAATGGACATTTACGGGAAAATAGAAGCCTCTCGTAAAGCAGGCTTATCTGACGCAGAGATCAGCGAAATTTTGTTGTCTCAGCCAGAGGCAGAAGAATCTCGTAAAGCCGGCATCACGGACGCCGAATTGCTTCAGCATTTTGGTTTAAGTAAAGCACCGTCCGAAGGCATCCCAGCTCCACGTAAAGATCAGACCTATGCCTTCGGTGTCGTGCCTCAGGAAGGCGAGATACCATATGTTGCCCAGCTAGGCTTACGTGGCGCTGAAACTGTGTCGCGTATGGCGCAGAGCGCGCCTGCAAGCGCAGGTAGAGCGATTGCTGGCATGTACGACGTTGTGACAGGTCTGCCTCACGCGGCTGAGACAGTGAAGAATGCGTTAGGTGGCGATCCATTAGCCAAAAAAGATATCGCTGATTACTTGCGCGGTATTAAAGGCGGATTAATAGAGCGCTATGGCAGTCTAGAACGTATCAATAAGACCATTGAAACTGATCCTATCGGCATGTTTATGGATCTCGCAGGTATAGCTGAAGGCGGCGCTGGTATGGCTCGTCTTGGCGGCGCTGTGCGAGAGACAGGGCGTCTTGCTGAACAAGGCATATTAGGCGGCGCAGGAACGGCAGAGCGCATAGCACGCGCTGGCGCGCAAGAAGCTGCGCCGTTAGCTGAAGCAGCTAGAGCGATTAATGTTGTTAATCCACTTGCTGTAGCCGGCCAGGTTGCAGCCGCTCCTATGCGGTTGTCTGAGCCAGCGTATAGTTTTGCGCGCAATATGATGGCCCCGCGTTATGCGACATATCTTGCTGCCGCTGAAGGCCGCGCGCCGGAGCTAATAAATAGACTTAGATCTCCTGACAATGTGTTAGTTCCTGGCGCTATGCCAACCGCCGCACAAGCCGCTGCGCCTCTAGGTATGACGCGATTCTCGGCTCTCGGCGAAACTTCACGAGCGGTCTTACCGACAGAATACGCAGCTCGCGCAGCAGAGCAAAATGCTGCCCGTGTAGCGGCGTTAAAAAAGATATCAAAGACGCCTCGTACATTAGCGGCGGGTATAAAACGACGTACTGATGTTACAGACGCCATGTATGAACAGGCTAAAGAAGCTGGCGATATTGTTAACCCAGATCCATTGGTCGCTCATATAGACACGGTCATAGAAGAGAACGCTGGCAATCCTAGAATTGTCAAAGAGTTTCAGCGCGCCAAAAAGAGTTTGATGTCTGGCACTGACGAAACAGGCGCGCCTATGTATCATACAGACGCGCGAGTAGTGGCTTCTGTTATTGATGGCCTCAAAGGAACGCTTGAGAACAAAAAGAATAAATACATCACAAGACAATTGTTAGAGCTTAAAGACAAATTTATTGAAGCTATTCCTGGCTATAGCGAAGCGGAAGTTAAATTCGCTACGATGAGTCGGCCTATTAATCAGATGCAACTTGGTAAATTATTGGTTAAAGAATTAAAATCTACGATGGGCGAAGAAGCGCCCCAGCGTGCGGCGGCGTTTGTAGGCGCGGTAGAAGAGCCTAGGGCCATTATTAAAAAGGCTACAGGGTTAAAATTTGTCGAAAGTCTCAAAGATATATTAACACCTAAACAATTCAAAAGCGTCAACGCAGTTGTTGATGACTTACAACGCGAAGCAAAGGCTGTCCGCGAAGGACGCTTGGCGCGTCAAGCTGGCCCAACAGCGGCAGATGTAACCGCCGAAGGTGGCGCGCCACCACGTTTTAACTGGTTTAATAAGATAAATAGTTTTGTTAACAAAGTTATGGAAAAAGCAGAAGGCAAAATTAATCGCCGTATGGCGGTTAAGATAGCCAAAGAAATGCTTAACCCTGAAGAAACAGCGCAAGCTTTAGAACAGGCGATAGCTTACACTGAACAAACAGAACGCCGCGCGGCGGCGCTAAAAAAATTGCCCTCTAAAATAGAAGCGGTAGCTAATAGACCTATGCTATCTGGCGCAGCGTCGATGCAGAACGCTTTCACGCAAAATCAAATAAACCAGAACGCGATGGCGAGATGACACCAATGGCCGAATATCAAGTGTTTTTTGATGTCGCCGTTGGCGTGATCGGCGTCCTGGGCGGATGGGTATT
>RFXM01000092.1 GCA_009921565.1 Methylocystaceae bacterium
GGGTTGGATGATAGCTTCTTTGCGTTAGGCGGTCATTCGCTGTTGGCGATGCGTTTGGTGGCGCGGGTGAGAGAAGCGCTTGGGATAGAGTTGCCGTTAAGAGCGCTGTTTGAACGGCCGCAAGTTGAGACGTTGAGCGTCTTTATTGACACTGAGTTGCAAGCGAGAGCGTCAACGCCCGTTCGCACACAGATTATTCCTGGTTCTGGCCGTCAGGGAGAGGACGTTGTCCTTTCTTATGGACAGACGCGGATGTGGACGCTGGATCGGATTGAGGGCGGAACGGCGAGTTATAATATCCCCTTCGCTCTTCTGCTTCGTGGCGCGTTTGATGGTGAGGCGTTTGGCGCAGCGTTGAGAGATGTTGTGTTGCGTCATGAGCCGTTGTGGACAGTTATTGTTGAAGGAACGGAAGGCGCTGTCGGTCGTCTTCGTGATATTGATGCAGATGAGGCGCTTGTTGAGTATGAGGATTTATCTGATCTCGCAGAAGCGGATCTAGAAGAAGCGATTAAGGCTCGGATTGAGGCGGAGAGTGAGCGAGTCTTTGATTTAAGTCGCGATTTGATGGTCCGCGCGCGGGTGTTGCGGATTGATCGACAAGAATGTGTCTTGATCTTGGTTCTGCATCATATCGCCGGGGACGGCGTGTCGGTTCCGGTATTGGTCCGTGAGCTTGGCGCTGCCTATGAGGCGCGACGCAGGGGAGAGGCTCCAGACTTTAGCCCGCTTTCTGTTAGCTATTGTGATTATGCGTATTGGCAGCGCGACTGGTTTGAGGAGAGTGGGGAGTTAGAGCGACAACTCTCTTATTGGCGAGACGCCTTATCTGGGGCTCCTGATGTTTTATCCTTGCCGACGGATTATGGGCGCAAGGCGGATCGCAGTCGCAGAGCGGGTTATGTTCCAGTTCAGATAGACGGCAAGACAACAGCAGTATTGGAAGCGCTTGCGCAGTCGCATGGAACGACGCTGTTTGCTGTGTTGATGGGTCTTTATGGAGCGCTACTGGGGCGTCTTTCCAGACAAGACGAGGTCTTGATTGGTTTTCCAGTTGCGGGTCGGGATCGGAGAGAGATTGAGGATCTGATCGGATTTTTTGTGAACACGCTTGTTCTTCGTGTTGATGTGAGCGGCGGCCCGCGGGTTTTTGATTTGATAGAGCGTGTGAAAGAACGCTCACTTGAGGCGCTGTCGCATCAGGACGCGCCGTTTGATCGTCTTGTGGAGGATTTAGCGGTTGAGCGGTCCTTGTCGCATACGCCGCTCTTCCAGGCGATGTTTGCGTGGCTGGATCAGGCTGAGACGAAGTTTAAGCTTGGAGAAGCGTCTTTAGAGAGGTTGGACGTCCAACTGCCGACGGCGAAGTTTGATGTGACGCTGTCTTTGGGTCGAGGACCATCAGGATCGCTTGAGGGTATTTTTGAATATGACGCGTCGCTGTTTACTGAGGCGACGGTTTGCTCCTGGGCTAACCAGTTTAGTCGATTGCTCGTAGCGGCTGTTGAGAATGAAGAGCGTCTTCTTAGTTCTGTGTCGCTAATTAGCGCCCAAGAACGCGCGCAAGTCGTCTCCACGTTTAACGACACGTGGAAGGATATCCCCACAACAACGCTTCCTGATTTATTTGCGGCTCAGGTTGAGAAGAGCCCGGATGCGATTGCGCTTATCTTTGGGGATGAGGAGGTTAGTTATCGTGCGTTAGACGCCAGAGCCAATCAGCTTGCCCGCTACCTTATCGCAGAAAATATTGGTCCTGAGGATATTGTTGCGATCGCGCTTGATCGATCGATTGAGATGGTTGTTTCTCTCTTGGGCGTTCTCAAAAGCGGCGCTGCTTATCTTCCGCTTGATCCGGATTATCCAGTTGAGCGCCTTCAGTTCATGCTCATGGATAGCAACGCTCAGCGTTTGATAACGACACGTGAGATTTATGATCGCTTGGTAAGCGAGACAGATTCCCCGCGCAGCGCCGTGTCTTATCCGGATGCGTCAAGGGCATCATATCAAAGTGCTAACGTTATCTCGTCAGAGTTCTCATCGTCTGCCGGATCCGCGCACGCAGGAAAAGAAACACGCAGATCGTCTCATGGAGGCGGATTAGCTTTAGGCGCAGCGTCATCTGTTTCTAGAGAAGAGGAGGCTTCTGATCAGCTAAGCGCCGCATTCGCATCACAGTTATTGCCCGCCGCGCTTTTACTTGATGATGACGTGTTGCAAGCAGAACTCGCCACGCTCTCCAACGCGTCAATCTCAGATAATGAACGCGTTCAACCCCTCACCCCAGATAACCTCGCCTATGTCATCTATACCTCAGGAACAACAGGAAAGCCGAAGGGGGCGAGTATTCAACATCGCAATGTTATTAGTCTCGTTTTGGGCTGTTGCGCGCTTTATGATTTTAGATCGACGGATGTTTGGACATTATTCCATTCTTATGCCTTCGACTTCTCTGTCTGGGAGATTTTTGGGCCCTTCTTAACAGGCGCCCGAACTGTTCTTGTTCCCCAGGAGATCAGGAAGTCTTTTTATGATTTTAGAACGTTGCTTGCTGAACAAGGCGTGACAGTTCTAAGTCAGACGCCCTCAAGTTTTTATCAACTAACCTCTGTTGAACGCGAGCTTGGCGTCAACAGGAGCCCTTTATCCTTGAGATATGTGGTTTTTGGCGGCGAGGCGTTGGATCCCAAACAACTGTTGATGTGGCCAACTTCAGAGAAAGGGCCGGATCCTCAATTTAGAAACATGTATGGTATTACGGAAACGACCATACATGTGACACATATTGATATAACGCGAGAAATTGCTGCGACGCTGTCAGGCAGCGTTATTGGTGGTCAGATTCCTAATTGGCAAGCCTACATCCTCGACGCATCACTTAATCCTGTTCCGATTGGGTCGATTGGGGAGTTGTATATAGCAGGGGCTGGGTTAGCTCGTGGATATTTGGGCAGACCTGGACTGACATCGGAGCGTTTTATTGCCAATCCATTTAGCGAGCGTGGCGCGCGCTTTGGCGGTGCTGGTTCGCGGATGTATCGGACTGGGGATTTAGCTCGGTGGCGCGAGGACGGGAACCTTGAATATGTTGGTCGCGCGGATCATCAGGTAAAGATTCGCGGGTTCCGGATTGAGTTAGGGGAGATTGAGAGCGCTCTGTCGAAGATAGAGGGCGTTGGTCAGGTTAGCGTTCAGGCAAGAGAGGTAGCGGGCGAGAAGCGGCTGGTTGGCTATGTCGTAAAAGATAAGGTCGCCTATTCTGCCGCCAATTCGATAGATCTCAGCCATCAACAGATTGATAACTGGAATGCCGTCTTTGAGACGATGTATAGCGACGGCGGCGTTACTTCTCCTGATGCCGCTGATTTTTCTGGCTGGTTGAGTAGTTATGATGGGCAAGCGATTGCCCTGGCGGAGATGGATGAATGGCGTAACGCGACGCTAGAGCGTATTCGGCAGTTACGACCCAATCGTATCTTTGAGATTGGCTGTGGCTCTGGATTGCTTTTATTG
>RFXM01000093.1 GCA_009921565.1 Methylocystaceae bacterium
GGGTTATTTCCTGTAAATTGACGCACAAATCGGCAGGTATTAATTGCGCGTTCAATCCGTCGGCCCAAATCGATAAACGTCCAACCTGCAACACGATTAAAATTTTCATCCATCAAACCAGATAGAGCGGAGATTGTATGAAGCGAGCGCTCAACGCCTTCTAGAATTTCTGCCTCCAGCGCAGCGTTATTGGACATATCTTCTAGACGACGCTCCAATCTGTTGATTAACTGCCAGACATCTTGAGATAATCTTTCTCTAACAATCGCCGCCGTTCTTTTTACTTGCGCGGCAAGTGAAAAGACTGAGCCATAAGCGGCAAGATCCGTTGCCGCCGCAAAAGCAGCTGAAGAGCCTCGGTCTGTTTCGTCATTTGCTTGTATTGCGCCCCAAGACAATAAGAGCTGCTTGCAGCGCTCGATAGGCTGCCGCCCATCTGAAGCGTCTGTAAGTGGCTCATTAAGTCGGTTACAAAGACATCGGATAATCCGCAAAGTTGCCTCAGCGCGCTCTAAATAACGCCCCATCCAAAATAAATTATCCGCAGCGCGGCTAGGTAAATTTCCTAAAACGCGCACAATTCGCGTTTCATCTTTGCCTGGAAGCAGTGTCGCCGCTTCCACTGGCGCATCTCCCAGAACCCAAACGTCAGCCGATTTTGCTCCAGCGCCAATTGAAATCGCTCGCGCATCTGCTTGAGGCGACACGCGACAAAATCCACCTGGCATAACTACCCAGCCTTGAGCTGTTGCGGCCGCAAACACTCTCAGGGTAAACGGTCGCGGGATAAGGCGGCCATCTACGAGGGTTGGCGTAGTAGAGAGTTGAACAATTTCTTGACCTACATAATCCATTCCGCGAGTCATAATTGCTTCACGCAACTTTTTGCTTTGATCTTCGCTCAACTCTTGCGCAGTTATTTGCGAGCGTCCATTGAGATATTGCGCATGATCAGAAAAAGCGCCGGCAATAGCGAATTGATCAAAATTACTCACAATCTGATCACGTTCAGTTTCTTGTCCGCACCACCAAGTGGCGACATTCGGGATAAGAAGATCTTGCCCTAAAAGATATTTTGCTAGCGATGGCATAAAGCTCATCATCGCACGAGACTCAACGACGCCTGCGCCTGGCATATTTGCGATTGCAAGCGCACCTCTTCTAATCGTCTCAAACAAACCTGGCACGCCTATGCGCGAAGCTGCATTCCCTTCCAAAGGATCACACCAGTCAGCATCTACGCGGCGCCACAGAACATCTGCACGCTTAAGTCCCGCCACGGTGCGCACATGTAATTTTCCATCGCTCACGACAAGGTCTTCGCCTTCTGCAAGCAGAAATCCTAAATAGCGAGCCAGATAAACATGCTCCGAATAAGTCTCGCTCCAGGGACCAGGCGTCAGCAAGCAAATACGCGGATCTGCACGCGACGCCATGGCGGCTAAATTATTACGGAACTCACGAAAAAAAGAAGCTAATCTCCTCACGTTCATGTCGCGATAGAGGCTTGGAAAAGTACGCGCAAGGATCAATCGATTTTCAAGAGCGTAACCTACGCCAGAAGGCGCTTGCGTGCGATCTCCGAGAACCCACCATTTTCCGTCAGGCCCCCTAGCAATATCTGCCGCGTAAAAACTAATCCATCGCTTATCTCTTGGCTGCACGCCGCACATCGATCTCAAATATTCAGGCGATCCTGCAACAATAGCAGCAGGCAATGCGCCGTCTGATACAAGCCGACCGCGACCGTAGGCGTCATCAAGAATAAGATTAAGAAGCTCAGCGCGCTGCTCAATTCCTGCAGCAATTGTGCGCCATTCCGTTTCTGTAAGAAGAAGCGGCAAATGAGAGAGCGGCCACTGTCTTTCTCTTTCTTCGCCTCTCACGCGATAGGTCACGCCCATTTCCTTGATGCGGCGCCCCGCAACAGAGAAATGCTGGCTTAAACCCTCCTCGCCCAGACTCGACAAAGTTTCAAGCAAACTAATCCAATGGGATCTTGGTCGCCCGTCAATGTCGATTAATTCATCCGTTACACCCGGCAAACGCTTATAGTCATGAAGCCAGCTTTTAAGCTGCTCATTTGCATCCTCGCTTTGCAAGATTGAACTAGTTAGCGCGGACACGCCCTCTCCTCAAATCTAAGGTCAACGGAAATTCGCCAGAGATTTCAGCCACCGGCGCCTCAACGTGTCCTGGCGTATGGCCATGATCTTGGAACCGCGCCAGTCTGCGCGACTCGGCCTCATGAAAATTAATCGGAAGCGTATCATAATTACGCCCTCCTGGATGCGCACTGTAATAAACGCACCCCCCTAGCGAGCGCGCATTCCATTTATCGATAATATCAAAGGTTAGTGGAGAATCTACTGGCAGCGTAGGATGCATACCAGAGGGCGGCTGCCAGGCCTTAAAACGAACGCCTGCCACCGCCTCTCCATTTACCCCGGTGGATGATAAGGGCAGTCGGCGACCGTTGCACGTCACAACATGGCGCTCTGACACAAAACCAGAGACTTTTACCTCCAAGCGCTCGACTGATGAGTCGACAAAGCGCACTGTTCCGCCAGCAGCGCCTTGTTCCCCAAGCACATGCCAGGGCTCTAATGCGTGTCGGATTTCAAGCCGAACGCCTTCATGCTCTACCACTCCAGCAATAGGAAAACGAAATTCCTTTTGCGCCAAAAACCACTCTTCTCGAAACGCATAGCCTGCACGCGAAAGATCTTGCAATACGCCCAAGAAATCTTGCCAAACAAAATAGGGGAGCATGAACCGATCATGTAACGCCGTTCCCCACCTGACGCATTCTCCTTGTTGAGGCTCTCGCCAAAACCAAGCGACGAGCGCACGCAAAAGAAGTTGTTGCGCAAGGCTCATTCGCGCATCCGGCGGCATTTCAAAGCCCCTAAATTCAAGCAATCCCAACCGACCTGTCGCACTGTCGGGAGAGTATAATTTATCAATACAGATTTCAGAACGATGCGTATTTCCAGAAACGTCCACAAGTAGATTTCGATAGAGACGATCAACAAGCCACAGCGGAAAGTCTCTCTCACTTGGCCCCGGCGTATTAGCAAGCGCAATTTCTAATTCATAAAGCGCATCATGACGCGCCTCGTCAATACGAGGCGATTGGCTTGTCGGGCCAATGAATAGCCCTGAAAACAAATAGGACAAAGACGGATGGCGCTGCCAGTAAAGAACAAAGCTTTTAAGTAAGTCAGGTCGCCGTAAAAACGGAGAGTCTGCAGGCGTCATGCCGCCTAAAACAACGTGATTGCCTCCGCCTGAACCGATACAGCGGCCATCTGTTAAAAACTTACTTGTTGTTAAACGAGAGTAACGCGCATCCTCGTAAAGACCCATAGTTATTTGAATAGCTTCGCGCCAGTTACGCGCTGGATGAACATTGACCTCAATGACCCCTGGATCCGGCGT
>RFXM01000094.1 GCA_009921565.1 Methylocystaceae bacterium
TTATAAACGCCGTCGCGATGTTATGGTTGAAAGCTTTACGCAAGCTGGCTGGGCTATTCCTGCGCCAAGCGCATCAATGTTTGCCTGGGCTCCTGTGCCTGAACGCTTTAGCGCCATGAGCAGCCTTGAGTTCTCAAAGTTACTTATTGAAAAAGCCGATCTTGCCGTTGCCCCTGGCGAAGGCTTTGGCGAACATGGCGAGGGTTTTCTTCGACTTGCGCTTGTTGAAAACGAACAACGCATCCGTCAGGCGGCGCGAAATTTACGCCGCTTTTTTGATACGGCAGATCAACAGCTCCACAATATCGTCTCGATCGCTGCACGCGCTTAAACGATTGAACGCTAACCCTGACCGCTCACGCGCTCAATCTGCGCGCCGCAAGCGCGGAGTTTATTTTCCAGCCGCTCGAAGCCGCGATCGAGATGATAGACACGATTTATTGTTGTCTCTCCTCGCGCCGCTAATGCTGCAATAACAAGAGAAACCGACGCGCGTAAATCCGTCGCCATCACTGGCGCTCCATCAAGATGATCGCTTCCCGTTACAATCGCCGTATCTCCCTCAAGCCGAATATTTGCCCCTAATCGGGCTAATTCTTGCACATGCATAAAACGGTTTTCAAAAATCGTTTCTGTTATTTTTGACACGCCTTCAGCGCGCGTCATGAGCGCCATAAATTGCGCCTGTAAATCTGTTGGAAAGGCGGGAAATGGCGCTGTTTCTATATCTACCGCTTTGATGCCTGCGCTGTGTCGAGAAACGCGAAGGCCTTCTGTCGTTTCACTCACGCTCGTTCCACTTTGAACTAAGACGTCTAAGGCTGCTTGCAGAAGATTGGCTCGCGCGCCAGCAAGCAACACTTCTCCGCCCGTCATTGCCACAGCCATAGCGTAGGTGCCTGCCTCTATTCGATCTGGCAACACAGCGTGATGCGCGCCGTGCAAAGAACCAACGCCCTGCACTTCGATAACAGAGGCGCCCGCCCCTGAAATCTTTGCGCCCATTTTTATAAGGCAATCGGCAAGATCGACAATCTCTGGTTCGCGAGCGGCGTTCTTTATGAGGGTTGCGCCGCGCGCAAGCGCAGCCGCCATTAAAGCGGTATGCGTTCCGCCAACGGTAACTTTTGGAAAATCAATTTCACCGCCAATAAGACCATTTTTTGCTTCTGCAACGACGTAGCCATTCTCAATTTCAATTTTTGTTCCAAGTTTCTCCATCGCCATCAAGAGAAGATCGACGGGACGGGTGCCAATTGCGCAGCCGCCTGGAAGCGATACGCGCGCTGCGCCCATACGCGCGACCAAAGGCGCTAACACCCAAAAACTCGCCCGCATGCGCGAGACCAGCTCATAAGGCGCGGTCGTATCGACAATGTCGCGGGCGGTGAAATGAACTGTCCGGCCTGCGCTTTCGGACTGGCCAGATCGCTTGCCAGAAATCGCAAAATCAACGCCATGGTTACCTAAGATCCGCTCAAGTTGCGTGACGTCGGCCAACAACGGCATATTCGCAAGCGTTAATGTGTCTCTTGTAAGAAGTGAGGCAATCATTAACGGCAGCGCGGCGTTTTTTGCTCCAGAAATTGGAATAACGCCGTTTAGAGGACCGCCTCCCGCAATTTTAATTTTGTCCATCAGTCCTCGCTGTTGGTATTTTGATCGATAGACTGCGCCATCCCACGGGTCTTTTTCCGACGTTGAAGATTTGCGCGCAGCGCCGCCGCCAGGGCTTGTGTTTTTTTATCCTTGAGCTTTTTTTTGGGCGCCTCTTCCTCAGCCGCTGATGACTCACGAGTCTTTGGCGCGCTCAAATGGCTTTGCTCAGTCATTGTTTGATCATATCGACTTTACAACCAGGGTTGCGTTAATGCCGCCAAACGCGAATGAGTTTGACATGGCGACAGAGATTGACATTTTGCGCGCGTTATTTGGGATTGGATCAACCTGACATTTTGGATCTGGTTCGAGAAAATTAATTGTTGGCGGGGCAATTTGTTCGCGCAATGCATTAATTGTAACTACCAGCTCTAATCCTCCGCTGGCGCCAAGAGCGTGACCGTGCACAGGTTTGGTTGATGAAACAGGCGGCGGCGCGTCTCCAAATACCGCGCGCATAGCCTCGGATTCAGTAATGTCATTTGCGTAGGTCGCCGTGCCATGTGCGTTGAGATAATCAACCTCGCTAGGATCTAAGCCGGCGCTGGCGAGCGCAAGCTGCATGCAGCGCGTTGGCCCCTCTACGTCGGCGCGTAAAGGATCGAACGCATCGCTGGTTGTCCCATAACCAGCAAGTTCGCACAGCGGCGTTGCGCCACGCGCACGCGCAGAGTCCAATGTTTCGAGGACAAAAACGGCCGCCCCTTCGCCCAACGACATCCCATTGCGTCGCGCTGAAAAGGGGCGACAAAGATCGGGCGTTAACACGCGCAATGCTTCCCAAGCCCGAATAGAGCCATTCGTCACGCAGGCTTCAGAGCCGCCCGCAATCGCGCGATCCGCCCGTCCTGAGGAGAGCATCTCGAAGGCCTCGCCAATCGCTTGACCTGCAGAGGAGCATGCTGAGGCAAGCGCAAAGGTTGGCCCCTTGGCGCCGTAACGCATGCCAAGCGTTGTCGGCGCGGCGCTTGGGATGAGTCGCGGAACCGTGAGCGTATCGGGGCGACGTTCTTCGACATACTCTGCATAAGCATTGTCATCGATTGTTTGCGCTCCGCCTATGCCCGTTCCAAGCACCACCGCTGTGCGATGACCGCCTGCCTCTTTTCCTTTAAAACCTGCCTGCGCTAACGCCTCGTCAGCAGCAATGATGGAAAATTGCGTGAAGGGATCGCAATAGGGCAGCAGCTCCGCTTCTAAATGTGCTGTAGGATCATAATTGGGCACCTGAGCAGAGATTTTAATTCGCCCATTGTAGGGTCGTTTGAGTTGCGTGGGCCGAATGCAAGAAACCCCGTCGCGCGCTGCGTTCCAGAGAGGAAGCGCGCCAATGCCCGCGGCCGAAACGGCGCCCATTCCCGTGATGACGACCCGACGCCGAATAAGTTGAGTTGTCGTCATTTACAGCTCATCCCCACCTCAAATCACCTTTCCTGGTCATCTCTGATGTCTCGTTATCACAAAGAATCCGCAGTTGTCTGCGCATTCTGAGGATAAGGCTTTGGTTTCCCATACGCGAAAGCGCCTGAATTACAACCGCCCCCCAAACGCCTCAACGCCTTGCCACTCATCTTTTGCTCCCCTATAAGCTGCCGCGAGCGCCTTGTTTCCGACACCCCTGGAGGCGAGCGGCGCTTTTTTTATTTTGAAAAGGACACCGACATGGCCGAGACTAAGAAGCTCGCGGCCACGGTGCGCAGCGGGACAGGCAAGGGGGCCGCCCGCAGCGTT
>RFXM01000095.1 GCA_009921565.1 Methylocystaceae bacterium
GCGAAGGGGATATTATAACTCGCCGCTCCGCTCTCAATCCGGTCCAGCGCCCACATCCGCGTCTGACCATAAGAAAGAACAAGCTCTTCTCCCTTACGACCAGAGCCAGGAGTAATCTTATACCGCACTGACGCATCAGAGACCCAAAGCTGTCGCGCTAATCCTTCAACTGTAGGATGCTCAAATAATGTCTGGAGTGTAAGTTCTCGGCTCGTTGCTTCTCGTACGCGCGCGATCAAACGCATCGATATAAGCGAATCGAGACCTAAATCGAATAAGTTTTTATTTGGAGACAGCCCGTTTTGAGTGTCATATTCCAATACTTCTACTACCAATGAGGTGATGATAGAAATCATCTCTTCAAGTGTAGACCCGGCATCTAGCAAGTGAGCAGGCGCCTTCCGCACAGTGCGTAGAATTGGAGCGGAAGGAAGATGCTCTGGATTGCCTTGGAATACACAGATACTCTCAAAGCCTTGAGACAACCCCAAAGTAAGAGTTTGGGTCAAGGATGCGAAAGGAAGCGGATACAACCCGAGAGTGCGCATTTGCGCTGACGCCATATCCCGCTCACCCATACCATTATTTAAGGTTTCAACCGGGCCAAGAACTAAAGATAAGCTGCGCCGTCCTAAGGCGTTCTCCTTTTCTGCAAACGCATCAAGATAAATGTTTGCCGCTGAATAGAGCCCCAACCCTGTCGTGCCCATCTGACCGGACAGGGAAGAAAAATACACTGTAAAGTCTGGAGGATTGTTTTGTGTTGCAGCTGCTAGCGCCAAAGCGCCATCTATCTTCGCACGCAGACCCTCAGTCGTTTGCTCAAGATCCAGTGTTGACAGGAAACCAGCGTTTGCCTCGCCAGCAAGATGAAAAATACCACGAAGAGGGTAACCGCTGTCATCAGTAATACATGATGACAAAGCATCTCTGTCTGCTACATCACATTGTTTGTAAATCAGACGTCCCTTGGCTGCGGTTATTTTGTCCTTAAGCTCAGGCGGGAGCGGTCGACGACCGATTAGAATTACGCGTCCAGCCCCAAGCTCAAGGAGCCATTGCGATAAAAGTTGTCCCACCGCCCCAGCGCCGCCTGTCACAAGATAAAGGCCATCTGAATGAATTGGCAGAGGAACAGCAGCATCCTGCTGAGCAATTGGCTCAAGCTCAGGGACAAAAACATCTTTGCGTATTGCAGCTTCATCGCCAGACTTTGTAGAAGCTAAGTAGGAGAGAAGCGCCTCTATTGATTCTTGTTGATAATTTACAGGAAGATCAGTGAGTGTGAGCGCAGGCGACTTTGGCTCTTGCCGAACAGATCGGACAAAACCCCATAGCGCTCGCGCTTCTGGGCAGATCAACGCATCATCATCGTCTTGCAACGCAAAAGCGCCACGAGTAACGACATGAACGAATGTCACAGTATCAGGCAAACGCTTAACGAACGCCGCGAATGCGTTCAGTCGATCCTGCGTCTCCACATGTGACGCGTACGCCGCATCAAGCCATAAGGCCACAGAAACATCTGAAGGAAACTGTTCTTCCTGATGCACAACAACGCTACCAGAAAAAAATGCAGAAATCTCTGTAGCAAGAGAACAATTTGGCCCTGCGCCTTTAGGAAGCACAAGACCAACAGATTCTTGCAAAACTTCTTGCTTGTTATGAGTTTCTAAAAGCCAATTCGTGTGACACACAAACTCCTCTACGCCACCCTGCAGATTAGGGGGCGTCCCCTCCTTCGAAGGACTTGCGCCCAATATCGATGAGCCCTCAGATGACGCCAGATAGGCGGCAAGGCTTGTCTTAACCGCGTCAAAAGCTCCATTTTCAAATGCATCTTTCAACGTCTTGCGCTGGATCTTTCCAATCGATGTGCGCGGTAGAGAACCATTTTCAACCGGTAAAACAAAAGCAAGTCGTAATCCCTGCCGACGGGCAACCAACGCCGTAGCATTGTGCGCAATCTCTGCCATACGAGGGATATCTTGAGGTGATGCGCCCTCAGGTTCGAAGATGACAACGACTTCATCCGTCGCCTGCCCAGGTCTACGTGTGGCAAAAGCGGCGACCGCCGCTGTATGCACACCCTCAACCTCTGCTACAGTAGTCTCAATTTCATGTGGCGATAGATTAAGCCCATTGACAATGATGACCTCTGAACTTCGACCGGTGATATAAAGCTCACCATGCAAGAGATAGGCAGTATCTCCAGTCTGGAACCAGCCATCTGGACGCATAGACTTCAAATTAACTTCTGGATTGTTGTAATAACCGGACATGACAGAAGGACCGCGAAGCTGTAGAAAGCCTACTTCTCCTTCATTCAAAACTTCACCATTTTCACCGACAACGCGAAGCTCAGCACCCGGGATCGGTCCACCAAGCGAAACAAATCCTACATATTCTTCAGAAACTGTTTGCAGAAACAAGCCCGAAGAATATGTGATTGCTGAGCTTGTTTCCGCCATGCCAAAGGCTGGACGCAGCGCTCCATCCATAAAACCACGCTCTGCCATACGATTTAAGACATCGCGCAGAGTTTCTGGAGACACATGTTCACCGCCATTAATTAAAAAGCGCATCGTTGAAAGATCAAAGCATTGCTCAGACCGAGCTAACGCATCAGAGAGCAACGAAAAGGCGAAGTTTGGCGCCCAGGAAATTGTCGCTTTGCTGCGATCAATAAGTTCTAGCCAAAGTAAAATATTCTCAAGGATAGATGCCGTCGGCACATGAATTTGTGATGCGCCCACATCCATCGGGACAACACCAAGCATAACTAACGCTCCGGGATGATCGAGCGGCATCCAGTTGAAAGAAATGTCACCGGCATGAAAACTATTTTGCTGACAAGTTCCTGCTGACATAGCGAGGATATTACGATGTGTCAGCTGCACAGCCTTAGGCATGCCAGTGCTACCTGATGTTAAGGGCATCAGCGCTAAATCGTCAGGGTGAATTACTGGTAAAGCAATATCAGGCGCTGACCTAGGCGCTCTTAGCAGCGCTTCAACTTGGAGAAGACGCAACTCTCCCCAGCCTTCATTAACAGCAAAAGCGCTAAGCGATTTAGCAAAACTCTCCTCTACTATAATAGGAGAATGACCCAGAAATTCCCAGACAGAACGCAGGCGCCTTACCGCAGCGGCGTCACGATTGAGCGTCATTAATGGCGGCATAGGCACCGCCACAACTCCCGATAGAAAACAGGCCCAACTTATTAGTAAAGTTGACGATGTGCCGCGAGTTTGAAGGATGACCTTATCGCCAGGCTTG
>RFXM01000096.1 GCA_009921565.1 Methylocystaceae bacterium
CGCAGTGCATAATGCGTTGCATTCCCTTGGCGTCCCAGGCGTTACTGTCTATGAAGCCAAGGGACATGGGCATCAAAAGGGCCATTCAGATATTTATGGCTCAGTTGAATATGTCGCCGAATTTATTCCAAAATTAAGGATCGAAGTGGTTGTGCCAGATGATATGGTCCAATTTGCCGTGCAGGCGATCATGGGTGGCGCGCGCACAGGACAAAGCGGCGATGGTAAGATTTATGTCCAATCACTCGAAGAATTTATCAAGATAAGAACGGGAGAAATCGGCAAGGCGGCTTTATAGTTACAGGATTGATTTTTGTAGCGGCTCTTTCAGCTTGTCCCTTTTTTAATTTATATCCCGGGACGTTCAGGGGTTATAATTCTTGGGTGTTTTTGATTAGATAAGGCTCTCGTCTCTCGTCAAAGAGAAACATTAGCCTAGACGCATAATTGGGCGGTTTAATTTTTATTGTAAAAAGCCTCACTTTCCTTCTCCTGCCGATTATCCCATATTTATTCTATGCCTCAACCGCCCGCGAAAAAATCAAATAAAAAGCCCTTAAAAAAAGACCCGGCGCAACTCTCTCGGTCAAAAGCGTCAAAGCCGCGCTTAACGCCGCTAGAGCCGCATCTGGCGCAACTCCTTAATCCCGCGCTCGCGCCGGGCTTTAATGGGCAAGAAGCAGATGTCGAGGATAACGCCTTTGCGCCTTCAGGCGGTCCGCTTGCTGGACCATCTGGAACAACTGAGAAAAGTCTTGAAGAATTATTGCGGCTTGGCGATCCAAATTTACGGGATGCGGAGCCGTGGAAACCACATCGACCTGATCGGCCGCCGAAGTCTGAGGGTGGGGTAAGATTTGAGCTTGTTTCAGAATATAGCCCAAAGGGCGACCAACCTACAGCCATAGCTGAGTTGGTTAAGGGCATTAAGGCAAATGAAAGAGATCAGGTTCTGCTCGGCGTTACGGGTTCTGGAAAAACCTTTACAATGGCAAGCATTATTGCTGAAACCCAGCGCCCAGGCTTAATTCTTGCGCCAAATAAAACGCTTGCTGCGCAACTTTATGGCGAATTTAAAAGTTTTTTCCCTCATAATGCAGTGGAATATTTCGTTTCCTACTATGATTATTATCAGCCCGAAGCTTATGTGCCGCGTTCAGATACATATATCGAAAAAGAGTCTTCTGTTAACGAACAGATAGATCGTATGCGTCATGCAGCCACGCGCGCGCTCCTTGAAAGAGACGATGTAATCATCGTTGCTTCTGTTTCATGCATCTATGGCATTGGTTCAGTTGAAACCTATACGGCGATGACGTTTTCTGTCCAGCTCTCGGAGAAGCTGGCGCAGCGGCAACTTGTTACAGATCTCGTCGCGCTTCATTATCGCCGAGTCAATGGAGATTTTACGCGTGGATCATTTCGCGTGCGTGGCGACACGGTTGATGTCTTCCCAGCCCATTATGAAGATCGCGCTTGGCGGATCAGTTTCTTTGGCGATGAGGTGGAGTCTATTAGTGAGTTTGACCCTTTAACAGGTAAGAAAACAATAGATCTCGAATTCGTTAAAGTTTACGCTAATTCGCATTACGTAACGCCGCGCCCCACGCTTTTGCAATCCATTAAGGCGATTAAAGATGAGTTGCGGGTTAGATTAGATGAATTTAATCGCGCGGGACGCCTAGTTGAAGCGCAACGGCTTGAGCAAAGAACGCGCTTTGATATCGAAATGATGGAGGCGACAGGTTCATGTGCAGGTATTGAAAATTACTCTCGATATTTAACTGGTAGGAGACCTGGCGAGCCGCCGCCAACTTTGTTTGAATATTTGCCTGATAACGCCTTGGTTTTTGCTGACGAAAGTCACGTATCTATTCCCCAAATTGGCGGCATGTATCGGGGCGATTTCCGACGTAAAGCGACGCTAGCGGAATATGGGTTTAGATTGCCTTCCTGTATGGATAATCGTCCGTTGCGTTTTGAGGAGTGGGATGCAATGCGTCCACAAACTGTTTCAGTTTCTGCAACGCCTGGTCGCTGGGAGCTCGAGCAAACAGGGGGCGTTTTTGTTGAGCAAGTTATTCGACCAACAGGTTTAATTGATCCGCCAGTGGAAATTCGTTCGGCTCGAACCCAAGTTGACGATCTGCTTGATGAAGTGCGCAATACAGCGCAAATTGGCTATCGGACGCTTGTGACAGTCCTCACAAAACGGATGGCTGAAGATTTAACAGAGTATTTTCATGATAATGGCGTGCGCGTTCGCTATATGCATGCAGATATAGATACCCTTGAGCGCATCGAAATTATTCGTGATTTACGATTGGGCGCCTTTGATGTCCTCATCGGCATCAATCTCTTGCGCGAGGGATTGGATATTCCAGAATGCGGCTTAGTCGCGATACTTGACGCGGATAAAGAAGGTTTTTTGCGCTCGGAAACATCTTTAGTGCAAACGATTGGCCGCGCAGCGCGTAACGTTGATGGTCGCGTTATTTTATACGCTGATCAAATCACGGGTTCAATGCAGCGCGCTATGGACGAGACAGAACGGCGTCGCGCAAAGCAAGAAGCCTATAATGTCGCTAATAATATTACCCCAGCCTCTATCAAGCGTGGGATCGCTGATATCCTAGGCGGCGTCGCTGAACAGGATCATGTCACAATCGACACGGGATATGACATTGCGCCTGGCCATAATTTAACTGCAACGCTTGCAGATCTTGAAAAGCGCATGAAGGAAGCCGCAGCTGATCTCGCATTTGAAGAGGCGGCGCGCATTCGAGACGAGATCCAAAGATTACAGCGTATGGAGCTTCTGGCTGAGGCAAGTCCACTGTTTGGGCTTTCGCGCGGCGGCGTGTCCTCAGGCGGGGCGCAGATGGCTGGAGCGGTTTCAACGCGCGCCCGAAGGCCGACAGACTCAGATATGGGGCCGCATAATTTTGGAGGCGGCGAAGCGCGCCCTCTTAGTAAAATGGCTCCGCGCTCGACAGGAGGACGCCCCGGGGTGCCGACAGTAAAGAAAAAGCCAAAATAGTGGGTTAAAAGCAGATTTTTTGCTTTTCTTCTTCCTTTGGTCCCTGAGAGAGGGCTACACAAAGTCCCCAATCTCGATTAGGGTCCGCGCCTAATCCGCTGCGTCCAGCCGGCGACGGCGGCTTATCTTATTGTTATGTCTGACGAAGGGCGTCAGACTTTTGAAGGGACCACATGGCCAAGGAAGAATTGCTCGAATTTCCAGGTATCGTGACAGAATTGCTGCCGAG
>RFXM01000097.1 GCA_009921565.1 Methylocystaceae bacterium
CATTTGCGCCATTTATGCGCGGCCAAATATAAACGCGTTTTGTGCCGCCGCCTGTTTGTTTTAACTGCGCTGAAAACTGAAAATTATAAGTCGCTGTATTATCTACATAAATACGCGAGGTGGGTGTGCCGATGTAGACGCCATATGTTAAGTCTGACCCATCAGCACGTTTATATGTATTGTTAAAGGTTAGCGCATACGCCGTATTGGTCGCCACAGGCGTGAACGTCGTTGTGCTATAAAATGATCCGTATCGTCGTCCGGCTTCGAGCGCTTGGTAAGTATTAAAGAACCAACGATACCACGGACGGTTAACAAACCCCGTATTGTCGTCGTTCATTTTAACGCGGGCTGCGGGGATCTGTGTATTATTATCGACTAGATTAGGCATTGGTCGGACTCACATGCAGTTCAGCGCCCATAATGGCGATCTGCACGGGATCTGTTCCCGATATTTCATATACTCTGTCACGTAATTTTTGCGTCATGCCAAGCCGACGCCAGATCGTGCGATAGCCGGTCTGACCGATCTGGCCCATAGATCTCCAATGTTCGTTAGACCAAGTATGACCGCCATCGTCAGACCAGCGCAACATGACTTGTGGATCCGCGCCAACTGTAACTGTGTATTGCGCGTAGTCGCGGATCTTCAAAGCAGACCCAGCGCGGTCAAGAATATAATCATGTGCGCGATCATAAATATAAACAATGTCATTAACTTCAGCCTGACTGTAGCCTGAAAGACCGACGCCAGCCTGACAATCAAGCTGAAGGCTATGTTGCGCTGTGCGGTTCAGATCATTTTGGCCAGTAGGCAGCGCGCGCCATGACCGCAGCCATTTTTGAATAGCGCCGGATTCAGAATAGACGTTAAGATCATACGCAAAGATCTCGCCTGTGCGGTAGTCGCCGATGACGATCTCATTATTAAAGTTCATCTGACAATTACCGCGTGTGCGGGTAAAGTCATTATTTTCCCACCCCGCGCGCTCATGCCATGCGCCTGTCGCCACGTCATATACCCATGTCGTGTTAGCGTTAGGGAAGTTTAAAACGTAGAAACTATGTCCGTCCTGTTGATAAGTGTAGCCAACGGCGTCGGACAGGCTGGCGTATTGCTGAATCTGCCATTCGACCGCGTGGGTCGAAACACGCTCACCTGAGTAGCCTTTTGAGCGGTAGACGATGCCATTACCGCGCGCGTCAGCGCCGAGCCAGAACAAACCGTTGTCGAGCTTGGCGACTGAATAAGCAGCAAGACAGCCTATTTCGTTAAACGCGCCTTGGATACGCGCCATAGGAAAATCTGGCAATCCGGCGTCATACCAGACCTCGACCGAATTGGTGCCAAACAACCAAATTTCGCGGTGGTCAACGATCAGCGTGACAAGATTGTCAGGCGAACCTTCAGCACTTGCAAAATAAAGCGGGTCAATTGTCGTGCCGGTCGAATCCATAACCCAAAAGATCTGACTGTCTGGCTGGTTATACACAAACCAACCGTCCAAAAAACCGCAACCAACAGCACCGTAAAAGTTAGTTGTTAGCGTCGTTAGAACATGCGTGACGCTATCATAGACGTAGCCATACGCGCCCGCAGCGATAAACATCTGCGTGCCATTATCGGTCATATTAACTTGACTGCCGCCGCCTATTGCGCCGCGATTAGTTATGTTCCAGTCGGTATCAATTTCATAAAGCGACGTGCCGGATACAGCAAAGGCTTTGCCGTTAAACGTCCAAAGCCCACGAACCGGCCCCGCGCCTAATGTCTGAAGAAAACGCAGTCCAGGCGCGCGCTGTAACCAAGCGGCCTCTTTGCCGCCTTCCGGCACAACCTCTGGGAAGAGATTGACCATGCGGCTGTCAGCCGCGTTGGGGCTTCTAGTTACATACGAGCTGCCAAGTATCGGCGTCTTCATCAGTAGTTGCCCGCATAGATGTTATAGCGCTGGCGTGTGCCGACGATGCTGTATGGCAGCGCCATGATGTCGTCAGGGTTATTGATACGCTTCAAATCGCGCTTGCTATACATAGCGATGCGGCTGACCGTAGGCGATGGCTCAACGCCAAACTCAGGAGCCAGCTCGCAGGCCAAATTGTAGCGAAAAGCGCGCAGATACCCAGGCGGGAAAAGGATCGCTGTCGCCAGCGTCGCAGGCTGCGTCAAACGCTCGACCGAAATGAAATGCCATTCTAACAGTCTTAAAGGAACTGGATAGATGACCATCTCAATATTTGGATAAGTCATGTTCGTAAACATGACCTGTGGATAAGTAGACGTTACAGTTTTAACCGCGATACCGTCATACTGTTGCTGATTGATGAATTTAATGCCGTAAGACACATTGGTTTGTGGGTCGCGGAAGTAAGTCGCGTCATCCAGCAACACAGGGCGCTCGCCTACAAAGTCGCCTGTCGGGCCTAGCGTGCGCGTGCGCTCTCCAGACGGCCAACTAAACACTTGATCCTGCGTTGAAAACACCGCCAACCGTTCGGTGTCCCAACTGTCAATCATCTGATTCAGCGCATAGAGCGCGTCATTCGCTGTCTCTGACGAGGGCGTTTCGCCTTCTGCTAACACTCCGAGGAGTCTCAGCGCTCCGCAAATCTGGTCGTATGCACTGTATGTCGTCATCTGGGTCGAACCTTATCCAGCCGTTTTCTTCGTCGGCTTCGGCCTCTAGGTCGAGACACGCCACTTTAACCCCATGTTCGGGGTGTTTCAAATAAATAACAGCCATTTGATACTTTCTAAAGATACAGCGGCCCGAAGGCCGCTGCATCGTAAAGTTTGAGTCTACGGTGATAGCATTAATGCCATCGCCGACAGCAGGCCAAACTTTGAGGGTCGAACCAGCGTTATTCTTGAGGATAACGGTGCGTCCAGCAACAGCCGCAGGAAGAACAACGCCCTTCGTGCCATCTGCGCCCGTCACAAGCGTAAAGCCGTCAGAAACTGCCGCAGCGTTAGCCTGCGTAGATCCTGCCGCCGCAACCGTAGCTGTCTTAATGTAAAGACCGCCGGTCGTGGTAATATCGCTTGCACTGACTGAAGTGGCGCTAACTGATGTAGCGCTAGTGATAGTGCCGCCGCTGATCGTAGCGCCCGTGATGGTTGTGCCAGCCACAAGTTCGGGATCAGAGAAGGCTACACCAACTGGTTTGGTATTAGCCATTGTAATCTCTCCTAAAGAAGAGAGT
>RFXM01000098.1 GCA_009921565.1 Methylocystaceae bacterium
GTCGACCGTAGCGTTCTTCGAGGATTTCGAGAAGATCATGACGCGCGTTGGCGTCGAGGGGTTCAAGGCCGAAGTCATCAAGAATGAGGAGCTCTGTGCGTCCAAGAGATTTGAGAATGCGCGCGTAGCGACCGTCGCCACACGTAAGCGCCAATTCTTCGTATTATTGTTAAAACCACGGATATCCGCCGCCACCAGCCTATGGCTCAGGATATGGTTAGGACTACGATTACTAATTCTTAGACGGGATTGGCTGAGCCGTAAGCGTCTAACGCGTCCCGTGTAGCGCTTGTTATTATGATTTGAGATGATCTGCTCTCTTTAATTAAGGAGGCTTAGTTGCAGATCGATCCTACATCCAGCCCTATGGCTAGTTCTAAAACATTCCAGATCTTGGATGCATCTCCGATGAGACCGAGACGTAAGTGGTCGAAGGCGGCGAAAGATCGGATTATAGAGGAAGCCTGTGCACCGGATGCCAATGTTTCGGCGATAGCCCGCGCTCATGGAATGTTTCCAACGCAGCTTTTTCGATGGCGTAAACTAGCATTATCTCATAACAGCCGTGATATAATCCATAAGGAGAAGAGCCAATCCTTTACTTTGGTAGAGGTTGCCTCTGAGAGCAGTCCTTCATCTTGCGCTCAAGCCCCATTTCTTTGCGAGGTCGTCATTGGCGCGCTTGTTCTGCGTGTTGAACCAAACCTTCCTAAAGCTCGCGTCATTGAGCTCATTCGCGCAGTGCGCGAAGCATGATCCCGCCACAAGCGCGTATTGCTCTTGCGGCTGAGCCAGTAGACTTTCGAAAAGGGATCGATGGTCTCGCCGCTTTGGTAAGAGATGCTGGATCAGATCCTTTTTCAGGATCTCTTTTTGTGTTTCGCGCCAAGCGCGCTGATCGGATCAAAATCCTCTGGTGGGATGGCACGGGACTTTGTCTTCTTGCCAAGCGTCTGGAGCAGGATCAGTTTCATTGGCCAAGATTAACGGCAGGCGTGATCCGTCTCTCATCAGCACAGCTCATGGCGCTTATTGAAGGCATGGATTGGAGACGCGTCAGAGTGCCGGAAGCAACCCGACCAACAAGCGTTGGATAAACCTGCGACATAGTGATTCAGGGGTCAGAAAGGAGTACACAAACATCCGATTTTATGGTCTCATTCCGCTATGGATATCACGCGCGACACTCTGCCGGATGACCCGGAAAAGCTGAAGGCGATGATCGCCGAGTTGCTCTCGGCGCGAACAGCCTTTGAAGCGCAGGTTGCAACGTTAAACGCCGCTAATAGTGATATGCAGTCTTCGCAGACTGTACTCAAAGCGCAGCTTGCAACTTTACAGGCTTCTAATGCTGATATGCAGTCCTCTCAGACGGCTCTCGAAGCTCAGATCGCCGTACTTCATGCCGCCAACATCGACAGACAGGCGCGCATTGATCGTCTTCAGCTGCTCCTTAAAACCATTCAGCGCGCCACCTACGGTCGGAGCTCTGAGAAGCTGGATGAGAGCCAATATGCCTTTGCCTTTGAAGAGGTGCAAACTGCTCTTGGCGAGATAGAAGTCCAGCTGGATCGATTGGAGCCTAAGAATAAGAAAAAACCAGGCGGTCGGCGTCCGCTACCCGCTCATCTGGAACGTGTTGAAGAGATTATCGAACCAGAAGAAACAATCTGCGCTTGTGGCGCGTGCGCTCGTGTCAAGATTGGCGAGGATGTCAGCGAGCGACTAGATGTCATCGCGCCGAAGTTTCGCGTGATCGTTACGCGCCGTCCACGTTATGCTTGCAGCGCATGTCGCGAAAATATTGTTCAGGCTCCAGCGCCTGCTCATCTGATTGAAGGCGGCATGCCAACAGAAAGACTGCTGGCGTCAATTGCCGTCTCCAAATATGCCGATGGTTTGCCGCTTTATCGCCAGGAGGCGATTTACGCACGAGAGAACGTAGATATTGGACGCAACCTCATGGCCAATTGGATGGGTCATGTCGGCTTCCATCTTGAGCCTCTTGCAGAGCGGCTTTTTGATCTCATCCGAGAAGGTGAGCGGATCTTTGCCGATGAAACGACACTGCCAGTTCTTTCTCCTGGCCGCGGTCGAACGAAGCAAGGATATTTATGGACTTATCTGAGAGATGATCGATCATATGGAGGCGCAGGACCGCCGATAGTCATCTATCGATTTGAAGATAGTCGCAGCGGCGGATGCGTTATGCGCCATCTTGCCGGCTGGAGTGGTCTTCTTCAGTGCGATGGCTATACCGCCTATCGTAGGCTCGCAGAGCCCAGTCGGCCTGGCGGACCAGCGACACTCTCGTGCTGTTGGGCGCATCTGAGACGCGAGTTTTATAAACTTCATATTGATGGATCGTCGCAAACAGCGAGTTGGAGCGTCGCGCGCATGGCGGACTTATGGGCTCTAGAAGCTCAAATTAAAGGTCAACCGCCGCAAGAACGCCTTCACGCACGACGTGAGCTGGCTACGCCAATCGTCGACGAGCTCTTTACACGATGGGAAGATGAGCTGACACGCATATCCGGCAAATCAAAACTCGCAGAAGCAATCCGATATGGTTTAAGCAGAAAATCCGAGTTCAAGCGTTTCCTGGATGATGGTCGGATTGATATCGATAACAATAGCGTCGAGAGAGCAATCCGTCCGCAAACCATCACACGCAAAAATGCACTCTTTGCCGGATCGGAAGCTGGTGGCCAGACGTGGGCAACAATTGCCTCGCTACTTGCAACAGCACGACTAAATGACGTCAATCCAACTTATTGGTTGACGACCACGCTCGAACGCATTGCACAGGGCTGGCCGAATAAACAAATCGATGAATTGCTGCCGTGGAATTTTAAAGACTCATAATGGGGCGCGTTGGACGCTTACAATCTGGCTGCTGCCAATTCCACTTCATGAGCTATAGGCTCCCCTCCAATAGCTCATTATATCATATTTTATGAGCTATAAGCGGCTTTTCTATAACTCATAAGCTATACGTCCTGACACAAAGAGAGCTACCCACAAAATCAGGAGCAGTTCATATTAAATGTTCGGAGGCCACAGAGAAATCTCTCTAACCAATTGATATTTCTATACTAAATGAGTTCGTATTTATGTTCTGACCGGCGCGCGCAGCAAACATTCAGAATT
>RFXM01000099.1 GCA_009921565.1 Methylocystaceae bacterium
CGCAAACTATATTAATCAGGATAATTGGTCTCCGCTGATCCCAGAAAACACAGGTGAATTTGGCGTCTTTGGCTGGTCAGGAGTGGCGCGCGGCGCTTCTGTTGTCTTCTTCGCCTATATTGGGTTTGACGCGGTTTCTACTGCAGCGCAAGAGGCGCATACGCCCCAGCGCGATGTTCCAATTGGGATACTTGGGTCGCTATTAATTTGCACGGTTCTTTATGTTGCCGTTGCAGCGGTTGCGACAGGTGTTGTGAATTATAAAGAGCTGGGCGTTCCAGATCCAATCGCTCTGGTTATGGATCACACGGGTAAGCCCTGGGTCTCATGGATTGTAAAAATTGGCGCCCTTGCTGGCTTAACTACGGCAATACTTGTACTGCTCTTTGGCCAAACACGGGTGTTTTATTCTATGGCGCATGATGGATTATTGCCGAAAGTCTTTGCAAAGCTCCATCAAGATTATCATACGCCTGCAACAAGCCAGATCCTCATTGGCTGTTGTGTAGCCTTAGCAGCCGGCCTTCTGCCAATTGATATTCTCGATGAAATGGTGAGTATTGGCACGCTAGCGGCTTTTTCAGTTGTGTGCGTGGCTGTAATTTATTTGCGCAAAAAATTCCCAAATATGCATCGTCCGTTTCGTGCGCCCGGCCTTCCTTGGATTCCTCTATTGGGTATCTTATTTTGTTTTGCGCTCATGATCGCTTTGCCTTGGGAAACATGGTTAAGGCTATTGGTTTGGACAGCCTTTGGGTTCGCAATTTACTTTTTCTATGGCGTTCACAACGCTAAGCGGAGCTAACCGCACGTGCATTCCTCTCCGGTAATTGTCTGGTTTCGTAATGATTTACGGATTGCCGATAATCCGGCTTTGAGGGCTGCTGCGGCAAGCGGGGCGCCGGTCGTTGCGCTTTATATCCTCGATGACGCGGCTCCGGATTTGTGGCGCAGGGGCGCAGCAAGTCGCTGGTGGCTTCATCACTCGCTTCAATCTTTATCAGAAACGCTTCAAAATTTGGGGATACAGCTCGTCCTGCGTCAGGGCAGGGCGGAGTTTTTGATTGAAGAGCTTGCAGTAAAAATTGGAGCGACAAAGATTTTTTGGAACCGTCTCTATGAACCTTGGGCCATGGAGCGCGATAGCCAGATAAAAATCCAGCTGAGACATCAGAATATTGATGCGCAAAGTTTTAATGCGTCGCTACTTTTTGAACCGAGTCATTTAAGAAACAAGCAGGGCGAGGTCTTCAAAGTATTTACGCCATTTTGGCGTGCGTGTTTGGCTGCTGCAACGCCTACCTCGCCGCTAGCTGCGCCGAAACAATTAAATTCTTTCAGTGAGATTGAGAGTGATGTTTTATCGCATTGGAACCTAACCCCGCGTCGACCTAATTGGGCGAAAGCTTTTTCCGCCTCCTGGGATGTGGGCGAAGCGGCAGCGCAAAATAAACTTAAATTATTTTTATCTAAAAAAATTATGTCATACAAAATAGATCGTGATTTTATGGCTAAAGAGGGCGTTTCACGCCTCTCGCCTCATTTGCATTTTGGAGAAATTTCACCGCGTCAAATTTGGTTCATGACACAAAAAAAGATCCCAAATTCTGCGGATGCTTTTTTGCGTGAAATTGGCTGGCGCGAATTTTGTTATCACTTACTCGTCGCCAATCCACAGATGCCCAGTGAGCCCTTGGACAGAAAATTCTCTCGATTTGCTTGGCGAGAGGATTTTGAGGGGCTTAAGGCTTGGCAAAAAGGCCAAACTGGCTATCCTATCATTGACGCTGCAATGCGCGAGCTCTGGGTAACAGGATATATGCATAATCGCGCCCGTATGGTTGCAGCGAGTTTTTTAGTGAAGCATTTACTCATTCCCTGGCAGGACGGCGCGTGTTGGTTTTGGGATACATTAGTCGACGCAGATCTAGCTAATAATAGCGGCGGCTGGCAGTGGGTATCTGGGTGCGGCGCTGACGCGGCCCCTTATTTCCGGGTCTTTAATCCGGTCATTCAGGGTGAAAAATTTGACCCAGAAGGCGCTTACGTCAGCAAATATGTCCCTGAGGTGTCGAAGCTGCCGAAACGTTTTATCCATCGGCCTTGGGAAGCGCCTCAAGACGTCTTGCAAGCTGCAGATGTCACATTGGGGAAAACATATCCTTACCCAATTGTAGATCATGTCTTCGCCCGTCAGCGCGCTTTAAAAGCTTATGAAAATCTGCGACTAGAAAATACGAAAGCCTAAAAGCTAGGAATAGTCGGAAAATGTTCGGCGAACATAAATTGAGCCTGAAGCGATATTGATGGCATGAGCAAGCGCATTAAGCCTTTTGACGATATAAGAGTAATGCTTGAAACTTTTCCCAGCGCCAGTGAGAAAGCTGTGGCGGAAGTCAGAGCGCGTGATCGACGGCTTACAAAACCTGCTGGCGCACTGGGACGGTTGGAAGAACTTGTTGAATGGCTCGCGGCTTGGCAGGATTGCGCTGCGCCTCGACTAGACCGGCCCATGGTTGCAATTTTTGCTGGCAATCACGGCGTTGTTGATCAAGGCGTTTCCGCCTTTCCAGCTATTGTTACCCAACAAATGGTTAGTAATTTCACTACAGGCGGAGCGGCAATTAATCAAATTTGTAGAACGCTTGGCATCGGCTTGAAAGTCTATGAGTTAGCGCTTGAAAAACCCACGCGTGATTTCACTCTCGAGCCCGCTATGGAAGAGCGGGAAGCAGCGGCGACCTTGGCCTATGGTTTTGAGGCGATTGAGGGTGGGGTGGATTTATTAGCGCTTGGAGAGATGGGTATTGGCAATACAACCAGCGCAGCGACAATTTATGCAGCTTTATACGGCGGAGAAATTACTCAGTGGGTTGGGCGCGGTACGGGCGTTGACGATTTAGGCTTTGAGCGCAAACTGGCGGCGATTAAAGGAGCCTTGCGGTTACATAAAGATCATTTGGCGGATCCTCTAGAGATTTTGCGTAGAGTGGGAGGACGCGAGATTGCCGCCCTCATGGGTGCGATTTGCGTAGCGAGAGTAAAACGCATTCCGGTCGTGCTTGATGGGTATGTTGTGTGCGCTGCAGCA
>RFXM01000100.1 GCA_009921565.1 Methylocystaceae bacterium
GTCGACTTGCCACTGCATTCCCCAGCGGAAGCCGCTGGATGGATATCGGCGACGAGCCAGCGATTGAAATCGACGGTCGCCGCCACTCGGCGGATGAGCGCCGACGCGTTTCAATCCGCTGGCTCTCGGGCACGATCCTCACGGGCTTTTCTGGCGCGCTGCTGATTAGCGCCGCCGCCTACACGGCGCTCGACCAACAAACCCGCTTTGCCGAGGCGCCCACACGCGCCGTTCCCGCGCGCCAGACTGACTCAGACAGTCAAGTCGTTAATCCCAAAAAGGGCGATCGCATAATGCGCTCGGTCGATGTGGTCGCCGCAAAGCAAACCTTTCGTACCGCCACAACATCAAAGTCAGGCGAAAAGGAAGTTGTTCGAAATAAAGCTTTTACAAGGGTCGCCGCAACGCTCACCATCAGCCCGACAACATTCGCCAATGAAGTTCCCGCCTATAATCCTTTAAAGCTCTCTTCTGATCCGCGCGCGCCTGATGGCACCAGCGATACGCTCCCCGCACTCGATGAAGCGGAAGTCTCCTTTACAACGCATGATTTCAATCCTTCCGTTGTTGTAGATCAATCTGCGACGCTCTCATTAGAAGAAGCGCAAGCACAAGTGATCGAAGAAGCTAAATCCACGCTTACAACAAGCGCGCGCAGCGCCCTGCCCTTACCTGGCCAAGCTCTGCTCTCTCGTACAAGCCGCGCGTCTATAGAGCCTTTGGGGTTGGGTTACGCTGCGCCCGGCTCTGCTTTAACAGCGCCATTTTCTTCAATTGAAGTACGCATGGTTCCTGAAAATGTTACTGTTGCGCCAAGAGACACTGTTCAGCCAACGCAGATGGAAGAAAAGCTTGCCGTCGTAAAACATGGCGAGACACTCGAAACAGTTCTCCTTGCCAATGGCGTCCCTAAAGCGCGTATCGCCATTATTCTAAATGCCTATAGAACGAAACGCGGCGAGCCTGTGCGAGAAGGCCAACGCGTCAAATTGCTATTTGCGGATTTCGATGGATCCGGAAAGAATATGCAACTTGCGCGCATTAGCATCTATAATGATGAAACCATTGACTCAATTGTCGCCGCAACTGACCGTGGCGCCTTTGTGCAAATACCCACTGCACCAACTCAGATTACCCGCAAGGGCGGCAAGCGCAATGCAGTCGATGACAATGATCAGGAAGAAGAAGATAGCGGCGGCATGCGTCTCTATGATTCCCTTTATGAAACGGCATTAAAACAACAAATTCCTAAGCCCATTATCAATGAACTCATCAGGATTTTCGCCAATGACGCCGATCTACAACGCGGCGTCGCGGCGGGAGATGCGATGGACATTTTTTATGAAGAGCCAGAGGAAGGCGCAACGCCAAGTCGAGACTCTCTTCTTTACGCCTCATTAACAACGCGCAACGAAACCTATCGCTATTATCGCTTCCAAACCGCTGACGATAATCTCGTTGATTATTATGACGAGAATGGTCGCTCAAGTAGAAAGTTTCTCGTCCGTAAACCTATTTCTATTGGCGAAACCCGATCAGGCTTTGGCATGCGCCGTCATCCGATTTTGGGTTATTACAAAATGCACACGGGCGTTGACTGGGCGGCGCCCATTGGCACCCCAATTCTTGCCGCTGGCAATGGAACGGTCATTAAAGCGCAGTGGGACGCGGGCTACGGCCGTCGCGTAGAAATCCAACACGCCAATGGATACATCACGACCTATAATCATATGTCGGGATTTGCCCGTGGCATCACAGAAGGCATTCGGGTCAAACAAGGGCAAACCGTTGGCTTTCTCGGCTCAACAGGCCTCTCAACCGGTCCTCATTTGCACTACGAAGTCATGGTCAATGGTCACTTTGTCGATCCCATGCGCGTAAAACTCGCGCGCACGAGAGAAATAGACGGCCGCATGTTGCTTGACTTCAAGCGGGATCGAGATCGCATTGACGGCTTAATGGCGAAAGCCCCAAATAATAATTCCGCCAAACTCGCAACGCGTCAGGGCGGCAAATAACCTCGGTTTTAAAATTTACTAAAATCCGAGATGTTTCTTAACCGCTTGCGCGCTCATTCCCTCCGCGCGAAGCGCTCTTAAAGAAATCGATTTCTGACTTTTCGATAGCTTAGCGCCAACTGCATCGTAAATGAGTTCATGATGATGATAATTTGGCGCTGGCAGGCCAAGCAAATGCTGCAATAAACGATGCACGCTAGTTGCGGCATAGAGATCGCGTCCGCGGACAACGTCTGTTACGCCTTGCAAGGCATCATCAACGACGACAGCAATATGATAGCTGGCTGGGGTAGATTTGCGAGACAGTATAACGTCTCCCCAACTGCTTGGATCAGCAGCAATATTGCCTAGGCTATATTCTCGCCAATAAAGTTGCCGCTCAAGGCGCTTGAGGGCCTGCGACATGTTCAATCTTAGCGCAAATCCGTTGTTTTGTTCTATTAAAAGAGAAACAGAGTTCATCTTTGTTAGACAAGCCCCGCTATAAAGCGGACTGTTATCTGGATCTCGCGGCCAGTTCTCGTGACTTGAGGCAAATTGCGTAAGGGAAGCGCGCGTACAGTCGCAAGCAAAGAGTAATTCCATCTCTTTTAATTTATTTAATGCGGCAGCATAGTCAGCAATATGTTCCGACTGACGCCGAACAGGCCTTTCCCAACTAACGCCGAGCCACTCTAGATCATCATAAATTGCCTGCTCAAATTCAGGCCGAGCGCGCTCTAGATCTATATCTTCAATGCGCAAAAGAAATCTGCCGCCGCTCTCACGAGCGCGTTTTTGGTTTAAAAGAGCTGAATAGGCATGCCCAAGATGCAAATAGCCATTAGGAGACGGCGCAAAACGAAAAACAGGCTGCGATAACATTCCTGTGTCGCCTTTTATTTTTAGTTCCGTCTTTCTTCAACAATCTTCAAAGCTTCAGAAAATACCGCCTCTTTATCTAACTCTGTCGTATCAATTAAAATAGCGTCTTTTGCTTGCTTAAGCGGCGCTGTTTGACGCTCGCTATCTCTCGCGTCGCGCTTGCGGACGTCTTCCAATA